>JBAXPW010000007.1:0-37488 GCA_037132015.1 Candidatus Roizmanbacteria bacterium | reverse complement strand
AATACTAGTTCCAGCTCCACCATCTCCACCCCACACGTGCAAATTCGCTAATGGATTCGTCGTCCCGATGCCGACGTTGCCGCCGCTTGGTTGTAATACCAAACTATAAGCCGTTGCTGTGCCATCACTGCGTTGTGCCTGCATCCAAACATTACCAGAACCATTATTCACACCGGCAAATAATCCGTATTTCGCCTCATTACTCAAAATAGAAAATACACCAGAAGCTGTTCCAAGTGTCGGATAATTATTATTTACAGCCACTTCTCTAACTTGCAACGCTGTTCCAGGTCCCGTCGTCCCGATGCCGACGTTGCCACCATTTAAAATAGTCATTCTAGTTGTGATTGTTGCTGCTGCTCCTGCCCCACCTGCATTTACAGGTGCAGTGTCAAAATTAAAGTCACCTGCTCCTGTCTGATACATAGTATTCAAATATCCATTTGCTCTATACTTCCAACCACTACTATAGTAACCATTCAAAACATATCCTGAAGTAGCTGATCCTGTGATATTACCATTTACATCCAAGAGAGAGACCGGTGAGCCTGTACCAATACCGACGTTGCCTGTTGCCTTATCAAAGACAAAGTTAGCATTAGCACCAAAGGCTCCACTATCATTGAATTGAATTTGGGTGTTAGAGCCAGCTGGTAATGTGGAACCTGAAGATGAAGGAACAGAAAATCTTGTAGTTGCTGTACCTCCATAAAATATAGAAACATCTGGAGCTGAGCCTGTGGCTTCACCGTGTGCATAAACTTTAATCTTTAATCGTGAAGCAGTACTTGCCATTATATAGTTATTGGCTGTAACAAAATCTGTTGCATATGAAACTTCTAGTGTAGTTAATGGATTAGAATATGCCGTTGTGCCTATAAGAGCAATATCAGTACCAGATGAATTAGCTTCCCATAGTTCGCAATAGGTATGAATAACTTTAGTCCCCGAAGCTTTTAGGGCATTTAATTTGAAATCATACTGTCCTTGTGGAATAAAGGTTACTCCAGGGTTTGATGGTTCAGTTATCCAAGTACGTAGTAATGTAGAACCAGTAGACACGCTTACTGTTGTAAAAGTAGTCTTTGCTATATCGGGAGTTTTTAATGACTTATATAACCCAGCAACATCTGATGCTGTATTTGTCATATACGTATTTAACGTACTTTGTGATGGTATTATTGTCCATGTAGGAATAGTAGAGTTTACACCATCTCCTGTTTGAGTAAGAAACTTCTGTGATGAAGTTGCATTACTAGTTACTGCACCAAATACTCCACCACTATTTACTTGAACATCATAAGATGAGCCAGCTGGGGTGCCGATGATATCACTTGCGGAGATTGTCTTTGTTCCATCTGAGTTTTTAGTAATAGTAACATTTGTTCCCGCTTTAACTGTATCACCACCTCCGTGAAGATAACCTCTAGCGAGTTGGCTTCTAAATGCTGAGATAGTTTGCTCAAGCCCGTCTATTTGTGTTGATTTTAATTTAAATTTATCCTCTGGTAAAGCCATTATTTTATCAATAACAGACATCGGATCTGTTTCAAATGTTTCTTGAATGATTTTTAGTGAAGCTTTGTTTTTAGGGATAGCTGTAATAACCTTTTTAATTAAGGCTTTTTCGTCAAATTTCTCTGGCTTTGGAAGTCTATCGAGAATATCTTTTATAAGTTTCTCTTGGTCTATTTCTTCGGCATCTTTTCCGTCTTCACCACTCTCTCCTTGTTTTATTTCTTTGACATAGTCTAAAGCTTCTTTGACTGTATTATTTAAAGTATCTTCTGCTTTATTTAAAGTATTATCTACGTCTTTTATTTTTTCTTCGAGTTTTTGAGTTCTATTTTCTACGTCAAATATTTTTTCGTCTACTTTATTTATTAAATCCTCTTTTGTAGATTTTAAATCATTGAAAATTGCGACTGTACCAAACATAGCATCACCTAGACTTCTATCTGGTGGTGTTTGTTTTTTTTGTGGTAAGTATCCTTTGTATTGCATATATTTATTTTACTACTTATTGATAATGTTGTCTATTTGCCCTTAAATTAGAAAAACATAATTTTGAAAAACAGACGATTTTTGCATCAATGATTTCAGCCAATGTTGGTTCTTTCTTTTTGGGTGGTACGAATCCATGAATAATTGTCATATTCTTAATTATATTCTAAAATCAAATTATTAATAGCTTTGCAACTAGGATTGGGCATATACCTGCAAAGCGTATGCCCAATTAACGTGTAAAAACTAGAAAGTGGAGTATAGAAAAATCTTTGACTACTCCAACTAAGATTCAGTATAGGAACAAATCTATTTAATTTTTTCTTTATTTGCATATTGACTTTTGGGTTGATTAGTGTATAATGGTTAATATGATTATCGTAATAATTTTATTGTTTATAATAATCGCTAAGATGGATTAAAGCCCAAAAAACTTGGTAATACCTAGTTCTTTTGCTCCTAATAATCCTAATGAGGTAATTACAACCTTTTTTATCATACTTCTAACACGTGCTTGTCTTTCTATTTCAAATTGTTTACTACTTAATTCAGACAATGCTTTATCTTTAGCCATTTGATTTTCAAGAAGTTTTTGCTCAGCAGAAATTTTATTTGCAAGCTCTGTTTTTGCAGTTGCATCTAATTTAGATACAATTTCTTTGGCTTCTTTTGTGATTGGTTTTCCAACAAGATTTTCTACTTCATTTATAAAGTTTTCGTTGTTTACATCAGTTCCTTGTGAAACTCTTTTTAATGTTCCAGCAAAGGTTTTTGTTTGTGTTCCTGTCTGTAAGAAAGGTTTTGCTTCAGATACTAACTGATTTCTTATTGGTGCATATTTTGACCAGAATTGATTAGCTTCTTTAAAATCTACACCATTCTTTTTCATAAAATCTGTGAGTGTATGAATTGCATCATCTGTCAATTTATCTTCAGAAGTAAATACTTTAGTTCCCTTAGTTGCTCCTGTGCTTATTTCTTGTTTTAATGCTTTTGATTCATCGAAAAGTTCTCCTAATGTTTTTGTAGGTGCTTCTGCTTGAATAGTTGGAACTTGTCCTTTTTTAACTACTTCAGGAGTATCAGTCAATCCCAATCTTTCTTTAATTGCAGATGCTTGACCTGGATTATCTCCAAATTGTGCGTCAATATGTGCCTTTAAATCATCTATCTTGATAGATATATTTTCTTTACCTGCCATTTCTTCGTTTATAAGATTACGATAAATTTTAGATTGTTCACCCATAGCTTTTACTATTTTAGGTCGTAATTCTATAACTTTATCTCGCGTGGCAACTGCCAAATCTTTTTGTAATTTTTCAGTAGTTGCTTGTGTAGCGTCTGCTTGTTTTTTTAAATCTGCCTTAATTTTAGCAGTTGTTGCTTCAGCATTAGTATTTATTTTTGAAGTTTGATTATCAAACCAAACTTTTCTTTCACTAGGAGAAAGAGTTTTAACTTTACTTTCAGGAGTTGCTAAAATCTCCGCTTCTGATTTACCCTTGATAATATTGATTATTTCGCCTTTTGTTGAACTTGTGACATCACTTATCTTACTGCCCGTTGCACCAGCTAAATCACTAGCAGTATTTTTGACCGCATTGACTCCAGTTTCTATTTTAGATGTTACGGGTTTTATTTTACTTACGATAGTTGCTTGTGTTTCAGGTTTTAAAGTTTCAGCAAGAATTGCAGTTTGGGCTGGATGTTCTATTGGATATTTAGCTACATTAGTTAGTGTATCAATAGTTTGATTACTTCTATCTTCCTTAGTGCCAATTTGAGCATTAAGAGAGTCAAGACTTTCTACTGTATATTTAAGAGCTTTTACTAAATTTGTCGTGTCCTTACCATTCTTTTTTGCATCATCAATTTTTTGTAAAATAGCATCTCGTTGTTTAAGAGTAGTTTCTTGAATTGGTGCTAAATGATTAACTAAGTCCATTTTATCGTTTTGTCCGACTATTGCCTTGCCTGGTGCTTCGCCTATTTTAGTTAGTGTATCAGCAAAACCACCTACAATATCTTTTGTGCCTTGAACTACACCTCTATCTTTGTAAATATCAGTAGCTACTCCTAAAGATTTTCCTATGTTCCCTGCTGTGCTTTGAATAGCAGTATCAGCTATGTTAGCAACATCACTTGGAATATTACCCAATGTTTTCAATGTATTTGGGACAATTGTTTCTGCTCCGCCGATACTTGCTTTAAAAGAAGGTTCTGTCCCGAAAGCAGGTTTAGGTTTATTTGCCTCTGTATCTGCTAAAGATTTTTTAGCTAAAGCTCGTATTTGGTCAGCACGAGAAGTTACTGGTAGTGTTCCATCAGTTGGTGTAGGGGTTGTCTTTCCTAAAATCTGGTCAAATTTTGAAAACATTGGGTTTGTTGCCATATTATTGTATTAGTCCATTAGCTTTTAAATAATCATAAATATCTTGATCAGTTGCTCCGGGTACTTCATATAGTTTAGCAATCGTTTCTGCATTATTTGGATTTGTTTTTATATATGTATCTACTTCATTCTTTGCTCGTTCTGGAGATATTGGTTCTTTGTAATTAGCACCTACTCCAAACATATTCCATACTTGTTTATTTTGTGCTGAAATACTTTTCTCTAATACAGCACCTAGTTTATCTTTTGAAGATTTTATTGCTTTTTCAAAGCCATCTATACTTCCTGCTGCAAAACCATTTTGAATAATAGTATCAGCAATGTTTTCCATGTCTGCTTTAGAGTTTTCTCTTATGTTTCCGTTAGCATCTAGTTGTCCTGCTGTAGCAGCATTATACATAGCAAGTTCATTTCTTAGTTGTGTTAAATGTATTTTAAATGTTTCTTGTGAAGCAGAATTTAATTGACTACCTGCCCATATATTAGCAATGTTTAATCCTTTTAAGTCGCCTAGACCTGCTTCAGTGGCTGCACTTCTTATATTTGTTATAGTTCCCATCAGTTCATCACTTGCTACCGTAGCCTGATTATTTCTCATTATATTTGCTTTGACAGTATTTGAATATGCATCAAATTGTGCTTTAGAAGTAGCACCATCTATGTTGTGTTTTATTTGATAATCTTTCCATTCATTCATGTATTTAGTTCTATCTGCTGAGTTCATTCTTGTTAATCCTGCACTTCCTTGTGTAGCATAAGCAAAAGCACCTGCTGATAATCCTGTTTGTGCCATAATGCTTTGACTAGTTGAATCAATAGTTGTTTGAGTGGTATCTGTTCCTGAGGTTGCTTCACCCGCCGCTTTTCCCGCTGCACTAGCATATGCGTTATTATATGCTTTTGCAGAATCCAATTTAGCCTGTTTAGCGTCTTGTTGGTCTTTCCAAGCCATATAATCTAGGGGAGTGAGTCCTTTTCTTTGAGTATCTGCTTTATACATATTATATTCGCCTACTTGTCCTGTACCACCTTGACCTGAAAGTAAAGCAACTTTGTCAGTTACCTCTTGAAGTGGAATGTCTTTAAATCCATTTTCTTGTAATTTTTTAAATATCGCAATAGGGTCTGAAATTCCTGATCCTGTGGTTGGAGAAAATAGATTAACAATAGCATTGTCTTTCTGTATCTGTGCTTTGGTCTCTATTGCTTTCTCATTAGCTTTAATCAAATTATCTTGTATTTTGTTAAATTCTGCTTGTTGGTCTTTTTGTATTGCATCTGCTTTATCGTGCATTGCTGTAACAATTTTATAGTCTCCTTCTTGCATAGCTTGTTGAGCAGCGATTATAGCTTGCTGTCTTTGTATTTCAAGGTTACCTATTTGTTTGAGTCCATAAGATACAGATACAAGTATATTATTCTGTGAATAAGGGTCATGTTGTGCAGAACCTGACATGATAAGAGCATTAGTTACACCTGCGGTACTGGCTGTGTTTATTTCTTGTTGATTTTGTACTAGAGCATCAAATGTTTTATTTATGTTGTCTATATTACTCGCACCTGTAGCATCCATTGAGGCTTTTAAGTTGAGCATATCTTGTCTAAAACTATCTTGCTCTGGGGTGGTTGGAGTTAGGTGTACTGGATTACCATTCTTATCAGTTGGCATTGGTGCACCCGGTGCTATATATACCCCTCCGTAATATCCACCTTCTCCTGTGTTCGTTGGGTTAGTTTCTGGTGTTGGTGTAGTACCGCCACTTGTACCTCCTGTTGTACCACCAGTTGTTCCTGACGTTGTAATAGGATTTCCATAAGGTCTACCCTGTGAATCTACTTTATATGTATTCCCATTAAATGTTTGTGTTCCTTCTGCTGTAGTATCTTTTGGGTTAAATATAGTGTTATTTGCGTATGTTGTAGCCCCAGAAGTTGTATCTGATTTTAATCCTCCACTATTTAGTGCATCTTGTTTTGCATTTATTTTAGGTACGTCATTTATCTTATTAGCATTGGAAACTACAGTGGGTGAAGTTTGATTTTTAGTATCATTGAAAGCACTTCCTCCTGATGAAGATGAAGTGGGTGCATTTATGTGAGTAGCGGGTGCCCCAGTATTAGTACCGGGTGCATATCCGAATGCTTTATTTACTTCATCTTGACTATATCTTTCTCCTGTTGGTGTTGACATGTTATTAAGGTTTACTTATTGGTAATAGATAAATCATAGAACCTATTTGAACATCAGCATTTAATTCATTAAGCCATCTAGCTCCAAAACCAAAGTACATTCTTGTAGTATCTATATTCATTAACAACATACTTGAGCTTACTGCATCACTATATCTCCTAGAATCGAAAGTTTTGCTGGTAGTAGTTTTCGCTGAACCATCTATTGCTGTTAATTTATATATCGTTAGTCCCGAAGAACCTCCTCCTTGTATATATATGTTAGTCCCATCAAAAAACGAAGTCCCACTCGTAAGATTTGATGTTGAGGCTGTCGTAGATGCTGTAAATGTAGTACCACTCAAAGTCCATTTATTAGTTGTAGTAGATGATTGAGCAGAAGTGACATAGGCATTAGCTCCGTCTGTGTATACTCCAAGAGTGGAGGTACAAGCTAAAGCTGGTACTGTCATTACTTGTTCTCCTGTTAAGTCGGCAGCCAAGAATCTTGAACATTTTACATTCGCTCCACCAGAAGCAAATATATACATATACGATCCAATAACTATCAATGCGCTATTATTACCACTAGATGAAAATGTTGCAAATACAACATGTGTCTGTAAATATGAACCAGTTATCGAATCTCTTTCAAATCTGTATATATTTCTACTTGAATCACATTGTACAAAAAGTACAGATCCTGTTGCATTAGAACCAAAATAAATAGATGTCATAGTTTCCACTTCCATTATTATATTTTGTAGAAATGCTGGGATAGGTAAGTTAGCTGTAGTAAGAAAATCAGTTGGTATTAGCCCGCTACTATCTGTTTTTACTATCTGTGAAGCATTACCTTCAAGGGTTTTGAAATATAAGTCAATTGTAGATATTGCTACCCAGCTATCTGTACTGTTAAAATATTTGACACTTCCACTTGCATATCCACCTGCGGTATTAGTTCCTAGGTTGGGATGGTTAGAAGTGTCCGATGTTGATGTAGTTATTTGAATCCAGTAAAGAGAACCTACTGTCATTGAGTATTCGGCTGAAAATGTAGCAGTAAATTCTCCCACGAGTGTACCTTCGTATTGTGCATTAGTTAATGTTACAGTTGCGAGAGCAGAACCAGTTGGGCTTCCTGCACTATCAGCATATAAAGCAACAGTTACTGTACCTGTAAATGTTCCTGTGTCTGCACTCTTGTATAGTTTTACACCTCGTATTTTAGTTTTTGTTGGAATAAAAGACTGTGCTAGTTTATTTCTTAATCCTGTAGTATTTGCTTCACCCACAGTTGAAGTTCCGTTTTGTGTAGTCTGTGTTTGGTCTGTACTAGCGATAGATACGTTATCTTGTGTTACAAATTTATTAGTAGATGTTGGTATACCTTGTGAACCACCCATGGCTGACTTTTCTTGTGGTGTTGGGAAGTTTCCGGGTTTTAATACTAGGGTTGTAGTAGCTGTAGCCCATCCGAAAGGAATAGAATATGTACCAGCTGTTGTTGCTAGTGTACCTGTATTTGAAATGTAGTAAAGATTATTAGCAGTCAGTCCTGAAAGAGTTGTAACAGCACCTGATACTGCGACACCTCCACTTATACCTACCCCAGCACTTCCTGCCCCGAGTGCAATACCCATTTGTACGCTTACTAGGGTATTAAATTGATTATCGTTTGCTAATACTTTGTACCATCTTGAATCAGATGCTTTTAGATATACTGGTGCTCCTGCGGAGAATGTTTCTCCTGCGGTGCCTGAGATAGCTACCTGAGCAAATGATACTGCACCACCATTTACTACAGTCAAAACCCATTCTTTATTAGCTATGTCTGTTGCACTTACTGGATCTGGCACTGTGTTATATCCTGTGAAAATATTATTATTGCTGAGTGCAGCATATTCTTCAAATACTTGCGGGGCATCTGAGATTATAAACTGTGTTCCACCTGAGTGTGGAAGTTTGTATGCTGAGTCCTCTATGAAAGGATATTTTTTAGCAAGTCCTCTTGTTACTCCTGTAAGAGTGGCTGTGCCGTTGCTATTTTGTGTAATACCTGTGAATGAAATAAACTCTGATGATGTTGTTTTAGGAGCAATTGTTGCGAAAACTATATCAGTATTTAGTAGAACCATAGTGTAAGGCGTATTAGTTACTGGCTCTAAGAATGAAGATAATAAAATTGTTGCGTCAGTTGACCCGATTGATGACCCTAAGTTGTAAGTTGTCCCCCCAAATGGATGATATTTCATTTTATTTTTGTTATTATAATAATTATACCATAATATTATTTAATTGCGTAACTTGTTAATAATAAATGTTGCGTTTTGATCGTCTTCTGGTATTGCATCACTCGCGCAGGCTAAAATTTCCCAATTTGCGTCTACTGTATCTGAATAATATATAGGTTGCCACTCAAAAACGTTGGTAAGTCCTAGTGAATTTATACATTTGAACTTTGGGAGTGAATCTTGGTCATTTGCTATATCTGTTACACCTCCCATTCCCATAGGCTCATCCCCTATTGAGTTTTCCCCAATGGAAGCAACATTTGTAGAAAATGTATACGCTGGGTAGGATGGTGTTGTTACTGGTTTTGTAACTACATTTGTATATCCTTGATAGTTATAGTTAATAGTTAAATAAAGTGATGTTCCTGTATCTGCATAACCTTCTGTGAATTGTTTATCAAAGCTCCATAGTCCTTGTCTTCTTTGCTCTCCTCTATACCCTAGAGCCATGACTGACGTATAGGGTATACTTTCCTCACTTGGGGAATCATCATGCCATTGACCTGTATTCCATACTTCATATATTTGTGGGTTAGAATTTGAGAATGCTACTACTATTCCGTCTATTTGATTGATACTTGAAGCATTGAGGATGAATGGTGAATGCCACAGTTTTTCTGAAACTACAGTTCCGTTAGAATCTACTCTCGTGCGTTCTTGTCGTAAATAAGTTTTACCTGAGTTTGGAGCTGTAAGATATATAAACTCACCGATACATTTGAGTTCTCCATTAGTAAAACTTTCTTGTTGAAGTTCTCTAGCAACATCTTGTGAAAGCGAAGGATACATTGAAACGAAAGCCGTGTTAAAGTCTCCAAATTGTCTGACTTGTTGGTCTTGTCCTAGATACACTAGGTTATCTCCGACTGTACTTATAAACTCATGGGCTAGTGGGGCTTGAAGTATTGCTACTGGTTTTACATCTACTTGGTTATTTCTTGTGAGAATATTATTATTTGAAACTAGACTAAATGATATAATAGCCCAGCCACTTGTGCCATACCCTATACAAGCCTTTCCTTGTCTGACTCCTATTCCTTTTATGTTACCGTCAAAGACAAAGAGTCCAGGACTTCCAGCTATTTGTGGAGTTGGTACAGTATAGTTTTTAAAGTCTAAATCTTGCGACATGAATACTTGTCTTCCTGAATAAGAACCTAAATAAACTTGATTGCCTATTACTTTTAAGAAGTCTGCATTAAATGAAGAAGAAGGAGTATTTGACTGTGTGATAACTGATTGTATTACATAGTCTCCATCTGTTATTGTTATTGCTGGGCTAACTCCAGTTAAGATATTGGTTGTTTCACCGCCCGTATAAGTATACTCACTTCCACCATACATAAATTTTTTCTCAGCGACAGTATTCGAAGCAAAACCCTGTTGGATCCACGTTGAAGAAACATCTTTTAATATGAGTGTAGAAGTTGAAGGCGAAGCCACTGCTGTTATTTGTACTGTGCATCCAGTACCTGATCCACTAGTAGTAGCACTACTTGCACTCACGCCATATCCTGAACCTCCAGTGATCAATCTTAATTCAGTTGCAATCCCTCCAGTACGAATACTCGTAATTGTTGCGGTTGCACCTGTTCCGCCTACTATGGTTATAGTATCTCCGACTACATAGTTAGTACCCCCATTCACTGGAGTAGTATTGATAGTTGTTACTACGTCGTTTAGTCCGTTTACCTGTGCAAAACCTCCTGACCAGTGTTGTAAATCTGCATCTCCTTTAACAAATAAAAGGCGGTCCTTCTTTTCTGTGTTGTCCCACCATTTATCAAATACATATCGTGTACTAGATAGTTCAGTTTGTACTTCGTACCATACTTTGTTTATTACTACATAAAGTGTTCCATTAGAAACTACCATTGTATAAGTACTGCCAAAAGACGTGTACCAAACAAATTCTGATGATATTGGGCTAATTATTGTATTAGCTACTCCTTGCCTTTTAAGTCCTTGCCTGACCGCCATATTACCTGATAGTTTTTTGTAAACATTTTGTGAACCTCGTACTAAAACATTCTCTGATACATTTGTCTTATCAAAAGCAGAAACATAACCACCCCATTGGGTTATCATTCTTGGAAACTCAAATCGTTTTGCTAGTGACTTATCCATTTTTTAAAAATAATTATTATCATTTGAATAATATGTTCCACTTGTTCTTAATTCTGCACTTGGGTTTTCTGCTCGGTATAAATCATATAAACCCATTTGTACCACCATTCCATTTCTTGCTCGTAAACCATTTAAAATACTATTAAAAGAAGCCATTGTAGAATCTGAAGCTCCCCCACCTGTTTGTTGTAAAACTGCTAAAGCACATTCATATTCGTAAATTGCGTAGGCAGGATCTGAAAGAATAATTGAATCATTATCAGTTGTTATTGTTTGTAAAACTGTATTACCTACTTTAAAGAATCCAGCTGAACCATATACTATTTGTGTTTGGGAAGGTAGGGAAATCCAAAGTCCGCCTACCCTAAAGTTAGTAAATGTGCCTGTGTGTGCAATTCTTACTTGTAGATAATCTATAGCTGTAATAACGGGGCTACCAGTGGTAGAAGCTGTTGATAAATCAAATGCGACTAACAGCCACTGTCCTGAAACCCAAGAACCTAGAAATCCTGTAGTTTGTGTAACTGTGTAATAGTTAGAGGAATCAGAACCCAATCTAAATTCTATGTTAGTTAAATTAGTAGCTATTGCTCCTGTGGGTATTTCTATAGCTAAAAATTTTACTCCCATCCCTTGATATGAAGTTAAATCAATACTGTTTGTTAAAGTTTTAGTAAGTACTCCAGTTGAACTACCTGTAAGAGTAAATCTTAGTGATGCTGGTTTTTTATAATAAATAGCAGAATCTGAAGCAAGTAATGATGCTGAACCACTTGCCACCCAACCTGTCGTATCTGACATTGTGTCTAAAACTATTTGTGGTGGTGTGTAATTTGATATAATTCTGATTATCGGTACACCAGCAGAGTAATCAAAACAAGCCACAGTGCTTTGTGACTTATACTGTTTTTCTCTGTCAAAATCATCTCCGAACTTTTTAAAAACAAAATTACTTGGTTGTCGTGATATTCCTTGTGGACGTATGTCTAATAAAGTAGTACCGAAGATACTTTGATCAATAAGATAATCTGTAACACCATCATATATCATGATGTTTTGTATTCCTTGAGTTTCTGGTATTTTTGCTTTTTGTGTAAAAACTCTAGCTGCTCTTTCAAATGCTTTATAAAGAGAATCCACATTTTGTAAATCTAAACCTGAGAGTAAGCCAGCTACTGAATCTTTAAGTTGTGATACTGTTTTAGCCATTTTGTTTATTTTTGTGAATGTAGCTATTTAATTATAAATTAAAGTAATGTCTGCTGTGCCTCCGACTGAAGCATAAAGTCCAGTAAAGAATTTAGCCCCGAATAAATCGTACACTCCAAAACCTGTAGGGAATGTAATTGTATTAAATAAGACTGTAGTTGCTGCTGTAGTATTATCCCAAAGTTTTAAAGTTCCACTAGTATGAGAGTTCACTACTACACCTACGACTACTCCACCTCCTGTTTTCACTAAATTAGAATCTGTAAAGTTCTTGTATAAACCTGATTTTGTTATTGATTGTAATGTTGAGTATTGCATATTGTTTATTAATTAATAAGTTGATAATTATTATCTTCCAATCCCCTTCCTCCTTTGTCGAAGAAGAAGGAAAGAGTCGAAAGACAATTAGTAAACAGTATATTTTACTGTTACTACTGCTGTTCCTGTTCCTGTAATGAAGTCTGCTGTCTTAGCTCCGATATAAACACCTTTACCAGTAATGCTTGCTGTCGCAATAGCTGATAAATCTTTTGGTATTCTATAAGTTAAAACTCTTGCAGTTGCTCCTGTGACTACAGTTGCGGCGATGTCTGCGTGTAGTGTAGTACCTGCTCCATTTGCTGTTGAATCGTATTGTAAGTTTACAACACCACCGTTGGCAAATTGAGTAGCTGTACCAGTCAAATCTAAGGTCATTCCATACATATAGATTGCCTTACTAGCGACTGCTGGGATAACTTCTACTGACGTTGTATACAGAGCCTTGATTTGTGTTGCTGACAAAGTGATTGACTTAGTTAAAAAGTCACCATTATTTGTTTTAGCAAAAGAACAAGATGTTGCTGTACCAATGTTGGTATAAAGTTCTCCAGTTGTTGTATCTACTAACATACATCCAATTGCATATCCAGTAGCTGCGGAAGGAATATCTGCTGTTGCACACCTTACTTTGGTAGAGTTTCCTGAACCATCGTGAAATGCGAACTCGATATTACTTCCTGCTGCTTTTGTCCAATAGTTTGTTCCGATTTTCATAGGTTAATTCTTTGTTATAGTTGATAATATTTATAACAAAAGACTATGCCGTAGTTCCGCTCGAACCCACAAGCCCGCTGTACTCAATTGAGTCTACAACTTCCCTGGCTCTCATTTTATACATATATTGGTCATTGATACTTACTTTCCAATCTACCAAGTCTGTGAAGAATGCCTCTCTTTCAAAGCGATATACTCCATGAGTTTGTCCACCCAAGAAGAATGCTGTTGTTGAAGTTGCATCTAGGAAAGGAGAGTATACAACTTTCATTCCAGGATACATTTCTGAGAAGTAGTTTAGGTCGTTGTTTGCACCACCAGCTCGAAGAACTGATTTTGCTGTTACCATTCCTGTTTGGTGAAGAATAGAAGGAGTCAAAAGGAATTTAGGCTCGTAACCTAAGATAACACCAGTCTGTGACAACTGTGTTCTTAGACTATTCACCATAATGTTAAGGTTAGGATCTGTCAAAGCACCAGTCTCAAGGTTGTCTACAGTATCACCATTTTGGTTAACATGAGAATTTGAGAATAGGGCAATACCATCAATAGTTAATTGAGTAGTAAATCCAAGAGAGTAGACTGAGAATGCGTTTCTGTCTTGAGAAGCACCCCATGTCAAAGCCTGTTGTCTTACTGCCTTACTAACTGCTGAAAGCTGTTGATCAGCCATGAATGTTCTACTAATAGGCAAGTTCTTCTTGAACTGTACTACTAGAGAAGTCTTCTGTGCTGCTGCTGTTACTTGTGCCTCATTTGAAAGAGCCACATCATCTGTTGTTGATTGGAAGTAACCTCCAGCACCAATTACAGACGTAACTACGGCTGCGTTAGTTGCTGAATCTTGGGTAAAGACCGCTTCATCCTTAGCTGTTGCTTTACCAGTAACTGCTAATTCTATTGTTGCTTCATCTAATAACTTATCAAGAGCTGTCTTAACGAGTATGAGTGAAGGAGCCGAATCATTATGCATATATATTTATTGATTAAGTTAATAATGTTATGAAGTCTGGTGTTGGTCAAGAATTGTACCAGCATTCTTATAAGTGAAGTAGACCGTACTTGTTCTAAAGTCTCCACCCACGATTGTTACACAGTTAACTAATTGGTCAGTTTGTTCTGTATCTACTGTCCATACATTAGAAGCTGAACAATCAAATAATACTCTACGTCTAAAGTAAGTAATCAATTTTGCTACTGTATTTATTGCTGAAGCTGTTTTTGCTACACATGAATAAACATACCCGGGAAGAGGTAACCATAGGTTAACTGTTCCTGCTACTGCTGCTGTTTCATTTGAATCATTTTTTGCAATTCCTGTAAAGTTTACTGCAATCGTTCCAGCAGTATTTCCTGCTGCTGCTAGAGGTACTACTGCACCTGTAGCTGCTGTTGCAGCATCTGCTGACTTAGTAGGTGAACCAGCTGCAATCGTTGCGACTGCACCCGCTGCTACTAGCACTCCAGTTACTGAAAAACGAGGGTCAGTTTCATTGAGAATTGTAACTGCATTTCTTGTTGCTGCCATAATTTTGTAAAATTAAATAATAATACAAAACCGTTTGAAATTTATTTACCTCTTGCCTTTAGAATTGCATCCTTAGACATATTAAAAGGTTTTCCCAGAAAGAGTTTCTCTTGTTCGGTAAGTTCGCCTTTGACTTCAGTGTCTTTAGCGGGTACTCCACCTGAACCTGAATATGCTTTAGCTTTTGGCTTCCTTGTAGACTCTTCAATGATTTGGCTGTTTTTGACAGCATTCACTAAAGCTCTTGCAAGTTTCATATCCTCGTTGGGATTTCCTGTAGATTTGATTGAGTTATTCAAATGATATTTGACTAACTCTCTTTCAGTTTCATTCTGTACTTCATCTGCTAGTTGAAGTGCTGTTTTACTTGCACTCTCTTGCTGGATTTTTTTGTACATACCGACTGTGAGAGGCTGATCATCATCTTCATTATACTCTGAGGTCTCCTTCTCTATTCCAAGAATAGTATTCGGGTCGCCTCCTAGTTCTTTTACTCTCTCAGCATTTTTCTTTAAAGAAAATTCTGCTTTTTCTTTTTCAGTTCTCCCAACTCTTTGAACTCTTTCAAGTTCTGTTTTCAAAGGGTCTTGCTCGGTTTCCACTTCAACAGTAGTTTCGACTTCTGCTTCAGTTTCCACCTTCTCTTCTTCTACCTCTGTTGTCTCGGGGGTTGGGACAACCTTTTCTACTAAATCCTCCATTTTAATATTTTCACTCATAGGTCGCTATTATTAGCTAGCGTTGCATTTTATCTCCTTTGTTGGCAGGAGTTGCCTATTAATAATTATTATACTACTTTCAAAAACAATGTCTACATGTGCATAACTATGCTATCTTGCTTAATAACTCTTCTTCTTGTGATAAACACCAAAGTGCTGCTTTTGCAAACATTAAAGTGTCTATTGAAAGCGAGTTATGTATACCCATATTCACTGATAAATACCTTATCTGCTCATTTATTACTTTACGAGCAAAGTTATCTTTTAAAGCAGCACAACTCTCGGTAAAGTTTATTACTTGCTCTGGCTCTAATACCTTACCATTAACAGAAATACCCTTAGAGTCAATTATAAATGTACTTTCTAGGGGTAAAGCTTGTAGCTTATCCAATAAAACAGTAGTTAGTGCCACTCTATCTTCAAGAGATAGATTTGTCTTTCTAAACTGCTTTATTAGTTTTTCTGTTATTTTGTTGATCATTATTCTTTGACTTCTACTAGCGTACTTTCAACTCCTATTACCATGTTATTTCTTATTTGCTACAGCGTTTGATAAAGCTCCGCGAAATTCTGAAACTTTTCCACCTGACGCTATGAAATGATGAAGTTTTTGTTTTGGTGCTGGTTTACTTTTTGGATTTTTCATTATTATTCTTATTATTTTGATAATCTTTTCATGGCATTTACTAACATATTTTTCCCACTTTTCTTTTTCTTTGATGCTTTTTTGTCTGATACTTTATCCTTCTTTGAACCTTCTTTGTAACCCATCTTTTTATCCTTTACTTTATCTGCTTTTGAACCTTCCCATTTGAATTGCTCCAATGGCTTCTTTACTTTTACGTTTGGCATATTATTATATTTAGTTATTGAGAAGCCGACCTACTCCCCATTACGTTTGCTAATAAATCACTGCTTTGTCCTTGTTGTCCTTGTTGTGCTTGCTCCATTTGCTCTGGTGTCTTTCTAAATTCGTCTGGATTTCCGTCTGCGTATTCATCAATAATAAACTTATCTACCACTGCTTGCTGATTAACGAATGGTGCAACTCTTGGGTCCATAAGAAGATTGAAAGCTCTATCTTTTCTTAACTTATCTGTACCCATTGAACGGCTTACTATCTGATCTGGGTCAATGTAAACTGCAAATTTAGAACGTGCAAACTTATATGGATTAACTTTATAGTGCATAGTTTTAGCTTCTAGCCCTCCATATTGATCAAACATTTTCCATTGTAGGTCATATGCTTTCTCTTTTGTCATTCCATTCATCATACTGCTATCAAATTCTATCTTATTTGTTACATCTTTACCTGCTTCTTTTCCTTTTAATATGATAGTCTTGTATTTCATATTCAAAGACTCAGGAATTGTAGCATCTATTTCTCCTACTGTTGTGTGTTGTATGATACAGTCCACAGTAAGTTCTCCTATTTGCTTAATAAGATTAGCAATCATTGTGCCGAATACTCCTAGAATAACTTGCGCGTTTTGCTCTGCTTTCATTGTAGCCGTAGCTGTTACACCAGGTTGACTCAATCCACTCTGGGCTTTGTCTTGTGTACTTTCGGACATATCAGCTTGCTCTTCTCGCATCATATTCATTGCTGCCACGAGGTTTGGTGATAGAGCATAAGGTGTTACTGTTGCTCCCATAGGCATTCCAACTGTAGCGCCTGGCACCATAACAGTTTGGTCAATACGAGCTACACCAGTCATAAATATAGGTTTGATAACATCAAGATAAGTTCCATCATAAGCTAATTGATGCATTCTATTCTGTGCTGCATCATCCCAAAACTCTTTGAAACAAGCTGACTTGTAATAGTAAAATCTGCCTGCTGGATCTAATGGTTCAAAACCAGTCTTTGCAAATGGATAGACTGGGATAGACTTATACTCATCTCCTATCATAGACATTCTTCTATGTTCAAAAGGATTTGAATTGTAAGGGTCTTCATATTCTCCCATAAATACTCCTGCTACGAATGTTACTTGCAAGTCTTCTGGGCGATAGTAGACTGTTAGCTCTTGTACATAGTTCTTGTCTGCCTCTGTCCATTCTATATCATAAAGTGTTTGGTGTTCCTGTCCTGCAAGCATTAAACGTGTTCTGCCTGCCTCTACATAATCAAATCTATCCTTTTTAGTTCCATTATCATCATCAAAATACTTTCCTGCATATATTTCTCTGGCTTCATCATAGGCTATTCTACGCAACTTGATCATAAATGGTTGTCTTTGAATATCATTCGTAAAAAAGTCTGCTGGTAATATCTGGTCAATAGGCAATAAATGCAAACCTACCCCTGACAATAACTCATCTACAACTTCTGTTATCTTTGCCTTTCCATCCTTACCCTTTTCTTTTATCTTTTGTATAGCTTCTATGTACTCTACTTCTACATGGACTGCTGGGTTGACTAATGCTGAAGTTACCATGTACAAGAATTTTATTTCATAGTCTGCCTTTTTAAGATGATTCTCAATTAAGATTCTCATCACTCTAGCTGTCATTTCATCTTCCTCATTCTCTTCATTATAAGCGTAACAATAAGGAAAAAGCATACCACTTATTAAGTGAGCTAGTATGCCTATCACTTTGTTTCTAGCTGTGTTCTTTCTACCTTTCCAGCGCCATTGCTTACTTACTGGCTCTTGCACGGCTCCCACATAAGCTCCAAAGGTTTGCTGATCTAATTTTGACCTATCTAGTAAACTCATTCCATCAAATTCATCAAAGGTTCGGTGTTGAAGTCTCCATGCCATTTGATAATCTGTCTGTACTCTTGCGAATAACTTTTTAATCTCTTCTGGTGGATTATAAGTTGATACGGATAATTTACGTCCATTACCATCTATAGGCTCTCCAGTTTTTGTGTCTACTACAATTGATGCAATCACGTTAATTTTTGTTAAAAGTTAATAATTCTTATTTATATTATACTACTTTAAAATGCAATGTAAATGTTTATAACGTATAACTTACTGTCACACCCTTAATTCTCTCTGTCTCAGATTTCATTTGCCATGCTATTACCACAGAAGTTAATAAGTCGAAGTGTCTTGTTACCTTACTTTTTACATTTTCTACTATATCGCTATTAGCATAGCTCTTCATTTCTTTTAAAACCTGCTCATCATATATGTGGATAAGTCCATCATTATAATCTCGTCTAAAATCCATAAACATTTGTGGCTTACTACGACTATTTGTATGCCAGCCTAATTGTAATGTCTCTACCTCTTTGAACTTTGTTCTATCTATGTTACGAAAGATGTTATTGTAGATGTTCTTTAATGTTATTATCACTATTCCGCCTGACATGTTATTGATTTCGGGGGCAATAATACATTCTCCATACTCATTTCCAACTCTCTTAAGCTCATGTGCAAATAACTCTGGCTTGATTGTATTGCTATGGTTCGTGGCTACTAGGTCGCCTGTTGTGAAGTTAAACAAAGCTAAAGCATTGCTATCTAGCCCAACTCCTTCACTTGTATCAGCTCCCATTCCATATCTATGGTGACTTAAATATCCAAAATAATACTTCGTATCGCCTATCTTATGCAAAGGCTTTCTGCATTTCTTCATATCAGCTTCTATTCTATCTAAATCAAAGAACTTTCCTTCGCTTCTTGTAGGATCACAATTATGAACAGTAAGCATTTCTGTTAGGTAGCTGTTGTCATTTTCTACTTCAAGATTATAGACTAATCCTTTATATTTAGATGGTTCTATTTTTTGTATTTTATAAGTTTGCATTTGTTTTAAGAGTTGTTGCCATTTCTACTGACCAGCCTCTTTTTAATCTTTTACCCACTAAAGCGTGTCCTCCTCCAAGACTTTTACTAATATCTGTAATACAAATACCATTTATCTTGTGGTTTGAACTTTTATTTCTCATCTGTTCTCTTGGTGTTGACCATTTACAGTTAGAAGGTTCATAATTACCATTATTATCAATTCTATCTAAAGTTTTTCCAACTGGCGGATTGCCCATATCTTTATAAAAAGAAATAAATTCATTTTTCCAGCTATCACATACTTTTATTCCCCTACCTCCATATCGTTCATATTGAGTAAAATTTTTATTATAACAACGATTTTTCATTGCCTGCCATATTCTCCAAATTTTTGTATGTCTTTTATTATGTTTAGTATTTCTTTCTATTAAGTTTTTTGAACGAATACAACCACAACTTTGACTAACTCCTGACTTTAAATTTTTAATAATTACTTTTTTAATTGTTCCACAGTCACATTGACACATTAAATAAACTCTTTCACCTACATATATTTTTTCCTCATTTATAACTTTCCATAACCCATATTTTATTGTTTTCATATAGTAAGTTTATCACGAGGGATTATTAAAAGCAAATCATCTAAGGTTAATTCTCCTGCTTGTATCCAGTCTTGCTTATTATCTCTTAATACTAGTATAGGATGATTTTTAGTTATAGTAGTAATTTTATCCTCAATAGTAATATCAATCAAATCATCAGATTGATTTTCAAATACCTTTAAAACTTTTTGTAATCTATCAAGATGTGTCCAAACTAAATCACCCGCCTTTATATCTTTAATCTCTTTTAATTTTTTTTCTGTCCAAATTAAAGTATCGGGTTTTAAACAGAGATATTCACCGAAGAAGTCTTCACTATCCTTTTTAAATATCTCTATCTCTGCTAAAGAATAAATATCCCATGTTGCCTTGTCATCTCTTAATATTGGTGTTATCTGTTTGATAGTATTCTCTTTATCTAAAAACCATTGCATCACTCCATATTCGCTTATGTAGTTTCCTGTTACAGTCCAACTTCCGCCTTTAGCAAGTCCGGTGATAGCTTCATCTATTCTACTTATAATGCCTTCAGTTATTACCTGTGAACTTATAGACTCTCTGTCTTCTATGTCATCAAACCAAATCCAATCTGGTCTATAAGCATCTTGTGCATGTCCTCTTTGTGATTGACCTACTGTACCTGCTGTAAACTTAACACCACTCTTCATAGTGAATGAACTCATTGTCTCTTCTCTTTTGATGTCTCCATCCTTCTCAAACACATCTCCATATAAAGGTCTCATCTCTAAGCAAAGGTTAAAAACGTCTGTTACTATCTGTTTTGGGTTCTTTATATCCCTTGAGAGCACCTTTAAATATCTTCGGTGATGGTCTATATCATTTAAAAGCACAAAAACCACAAACAATTTAGTGAGTGTGGTCTTTGAACTTCCTCTGAATGCTATGTTTATATTCCTTTCTCCTCTATAAGACTTGATCAGATTGTTTAGCATCTCATCATGGAATGATGCTCCTTTTCCTTTAAAGTATCTTCTGAAGTTAGTCTGAGTAAATAACTTAAACTTTAATGCTACTCTTTCTGTATTATCGCTATTCGTAAATGAAAAAAGGTATTGCTTTTGAGCATTAGTTCCTTCTAATATCGTGTCCTTAATTTTCTGCTTGTATGATTGCATCTATAGCTTTATCTATTTGTTCTTTATCCTCTAATATTAAAGTCTTTCTCTCGGTGTCTTTTCCTGAAAGGAGCTGAATATTCTTAGTTAAAGTATCTATTGAGCTTACAGAATCTTTATATGTTACTTCATCTAAATTCTTTGTAGTAATAGAATCCATTAATCTTTGTCGTTCTATTTTCATCTTATCTACAATGGGCTCAATAGCCTCTTTGAAGGATTTTGTTTCTGTAACTAATTTTGGCTTCTCAGATGTACTTTCTGCATATCCATTTTCTCTTATGATTTCTCCTAAATTTACCTTTTCGCCGTTTCGGATAGTTTCAGATATATCTCTGGCCACTTGTTGTGCGTTAATACTTGTCATTTATTTTTATATTATAACACTATTTTATTTCTTTTTAAAATAACAGTACTTACATAACCATTGTTTTAATTCAGCTATATAATACTTAGCTCCTTTCACCTTCTTATTGCATTGTGGACATTTATCTTGCATTTAATTCTTTCAATAGGTTGCTTACTGCTTCTTAAGATTCTATTAAGTTTATTATATCTTTATCCATTTTGTTTCATATTATCAAATAAATGTCTCAGCAATACTCTTTCAGGATTTCCTAATTTTATATCAATTAAATCCAAAATATCATCACATCTTTCAATCATTATTTTAGCTTTTTCTCTTAATTTGTCTTCTTCGTCTTTATTCATTTTTTATATTGCAATGACACTTTTCTGGGTTTGGGCTTGTATCAATAGAGCCTATACTTGCAAATGTAGGGCAGAAAGCACAAGTCTTTTCTATGATTGTCTGTAATAGGATAACTGGATCTCGTACCCAATCTTCTATCTTAAAGTCTTCTGGTGCTGAACTTATTATTTGATTATATACACCTAACAAAGGTCTTTTGAGTATGTTTCCTTCTTCCATTTTATCACTTATTTCCTTTAATGCTAAACCTGCACCTTTGACTGTGCCACCTTTTAGGGCCAATCTAACTGCATTTACTGCATCATCACATTTATCTTTTAGTCTTTGTCTGTCTGTTAAAGAGAGAGAACCTACCTTTAATATACCAAAACCATTAGTAAGTTGGGCTATTCTTTCTTCTAAAGCTCTTTTCATAAAGTCTGATTGCTCTCCTATTAGTTTCTTTTTAAGAAGTTCTACTCTTTTAGCAACTCTTGCCTTTGAATTTTCATCTTCTATACCCGTTACAATAGCTTTAAACATTGTGGCCTCAAGTCTTTTTATAAATCCTACGTCTGTGATATAAATATCTTCTAAACTATTCTCTTCTGTATCAATATACCTTCCGCCTGTTACAGTTTCTATGTCTCTCATTATTTCTCTTTGATCCGTATATGGGGCATTAATAGGGAAAATAACAAATCTTGCTTGTGAAGACTCTTGGCATCTCTTAATAGCGTCTGCTGTGAAAGCTCTAGCGATAAGTATAACCCCTATTTTCTTTTGAGCTATTAGCTGTTTGAATATATTTTCTTTTAACAAATCTATCTCTTCTACTCCGATAGTGTAGTTAGTTAGAATACACTGCATGTCATTTACCTCAAGACTTTGCTTCTCTGGGTTAGTTACTAGATGTGTAGCTCCAAAACCATTGTCTAACATTATTCCATTTACTTTTTCTACAGAACTTTTGGTATCGTTTACCTCTTCAGCTATTATTCTGCCTTCCGGACCGAGTTCCCATTGTAGTGTTCCTAGTAATTCTGCTACCGCTTCGTCTTCTACTGAAACTAAAGCACTTTTAATAAGCTCTTCTTTGGAAGTTATAGGTGTTGCCATAGCTCCTAGCTCTTTTATTACCTCATCTTTAGCCTTGTTAAGCATCTTAGCTACCTCTGAATATGTCTTTTTAGCCTTAATACTCTTGTCGTTTGGTAAATAACGTATAATTTCTTTGATTATGTCATCATGTAAAGCCCATGCGGTAGAACTACCATCTCCTACTATGTCGTTTATCTTTGCTACATTCTGTTGAACTACCAAAGCTCCACGCTTTTCAAACTCATCTTTGATCGTTGGTGCTAGATGTTCTGCAATAAAAGCTCCATCATTACTGATTGTATTGCTCTTTTCAGATAAATGGTTCTCTCCAAATGGGCCGATTGATGCTTTTACTCTATCAGCAACATAACTCATTCCTTTAATGGCTTTTGTGCGAGCTGATAAGCCCGTCAATGAAATTTTTGTACTCATTATTCAAAAATAAAGTCAATTAATAAAAGTTTTGGCTCGATACTCATGTCTCCTAGAGTGTCAATCTTTATCTTTTCAAAATCAATATCAATATCCTCAGATAGTAATTCACTAAATTTAGCCATAAATTGTTTTAGCTTCTCTGGATCTTTTACTTTTACATTGCCTTCTTTATCCGGTGCTTCTCCAAATTCTTTAACTAATTCATTTCGTTTTGCTTCATAAATAGTTAAATATGGCTGTAATTTAGAAACTAAACGACTCAATCTGTACGAAACTTTAACAGGAAGTTTAACCTCCAATAACTTTTTAATATCTTCGGACGAGTTTACCACTTGTGATAATTTTACTTTCATGTTTATATTATATACCTATTATTTATAATGTCTAGTCTTTTGACTTAATTAATCTTACTAGCCCCCAAATTCCAAATACCCAAATACCTATTGCCCCTGCATAATATAAAAACATTACTATACCTTCTTGCGTTTCGCCTCCTGACATCAATGCTAATACTAAAATTATTACTGATCCTAAACCATATTGTGCTATTTGTTTGTTTTTCATGTTTATTTTGTTATTCCTTTCTTTAATAATTTATTACATTCCTCGCTACAATAACGCCACCGACCATTCTTCTTTGACGTTTTCTGTATTTCTTTGTTGCAGGTTATACATTTATTCTTCATTTCTTTATATACTTATGCGACTTTAATTTATGCATAGGCATCTTGTTTTTAATCCTATAATTTATACATGAAGTACAAAAATCCCAGCTACACAATTCATCTTCATTTGGTTTTTTACGCTTCATTTATTCTTATCTTCCCAATGTTTAATTGCTTCCTCTGGTTCCGCACCCATCGCCACGGCACGGCTTACATACATATCTTTATCAAACTTTCTATCTCTTGGTGGACTATGTTTGAAACAAGTTCCTTTTAAGTTTTTACATTGTTCACAATTTATATCTGCACACCCTATGTCTTTACAAATTTCTGTTTTCATATCTTTATTTATTACTTGTTAATGTTAAAAAATGCTTGTTTGTATTCGTTGTAATACTGGAATGATGTATCTTTGAACATATTATATCTCTTTTATTATAGTTGATAATTGTATTTTCTTTGACTCTATCCAGTGCTGAAGATTTGGACTTATACTGCCATCTTTGTTTGAATTTGATTCTAATTCGTTTATAAATGCTTGTAGTATTTGCTTTTTCAATAAATCTATTACTTCATTTAGTTGCTTTTGTGCTTCAAAATTATTATATAATGCCTTTTGAAGTGGACTACCAACAGCAATAGTAACTCCATATTTATCTCCAATTTTTATTTCGTATGTTTGTTTATTCATTTGATTATATTTATCTTGTATCATTTGGTTTTCCTAATATGTTCTATAAATCTCTCGTATTCTTTAATCTCGTGTTTTGCCCACCATATTAGCTTTTTCTTTTCCTGTTTAGTATATTTTTCTTTTTGTGCAAACAATAATGTTGTAATATTCTTTTTCATTTGGTTATTCTAGGACACAAAATATCCTTTTTATCTTCGTAACTTGTTAATGGAAAACCTTTACAATGCGTGTAATTATCTTCGGAACGACAGCGTTCTAATATCTGGTCTTTTACGAATCCCTTGTCCTCGTCTATTTTAAATTGTTGTTTTAGTGGTTGTATTGGGTTCATAAGTTTTTATATTCGTTTAATAACTGCTCGTACCAATCGTACGCCTTGACTGTTTTCTGTTTGTCCAAAAAAATCAAGTCCACATAAGCATTGCCCTCCCGAAGTCTCATATTCTCCACAAACATCGCCCCAGCACCCCCTAAATGGATATTGCACCTGAAGCATTGTGGTCGCAGAACTCTCAGGTCGTATTTTAGATATGCTCCAACTGAAGCCTTTGCCAGCATATGTCCTGTTTGCCAGTTTGACGAGGTCAGACCTTTTGCCCCGCAGGTATAACACACATTCCCATATTTCGCTCTTATTATCCTTTTGCATTCTTCCCATAGATGTCGTTGTATTACACTTATTTTTTGTTTTGATTTCTTTTTTAGACATGAGCGTTTCATAGTTATATTATACTAAAATAAAGTGTTCTTGGGAATAAGCTTGTAGCGACACACTTTTGTCTTCTCTGGCTCATAAATTGTTTCAATGTCTTTATTCATATCTTGGTATAATTTTATTATTTTTACGACTATTACAAGAATGACAAAGTGGCTGAATATTTTGTATGAAATTACTACCTCCTTTACTTAATGGAATTATATGGTCTTCGGTAAGTTTTACCTCAGGTTCTTTTTTCTTACAACAAGGACAAGTAAATCCGTATTGTATTTTTAATAACTCCCATTCTCCTAAAGTATGTGAACCTTCAGCATTCTTCTTCAAAGCTCTTCTATTTTTTAAAAGAATTAAAGTATTTTTATAACCCCCTTTCCATCTTGGATGATTTTTTCCTTTAAGATGCCAACTAGCAGTAGATTTTCCTTTATGAGAATCACTTAATTTTTGTCTTGTTTCTTTACTTACAATTCTTCCTATGTTTGCTTTTCCTAACCATTCTGCAACTTCAGGTCTTTTTTTACCAAGCCAAAATTTAGCATTATTTTCTTTTATCTTTTTCTTAGTTTCTTCTGATATTTTTTTACCTTTATTCCAAGGGGCTATTCCTGTTGGCATATAATTATTATACTAAAAAAGCGTATCTTTTACTAATCTATAATGACAATTTTTACCAACTCCTTCTTCCATATATATCGTTTTAATATTCATGCCTTCTCTGCGTAAGTGTAAGATAATATCTGATAGTCTCCACATTCCATTATTTATCGCCCAAAGATTATCTACTTCACCTTTCTCTAATAACTTATTTTTTATAATTTGTTTTTGAGAGAGTTTCATTTTAGTTAAAAGCTAATTCTAACGCCTTTTTCCATGAACCAAAATGGTAAATATATCTTGAAGGATAAGGAATTAAACATCTTTTACCATCTGATATTGAGGGTTTTCGACTATGTATTTTTTCAAACTTTCTAAGAAAATCTAATAATGATTCTTTTGTATAATTTATTCTTTCATCTGATTTTCTATACTCATCTAGCGATATATATACTTTGCTAGCTAATAATTTAAGATTTTTATTCGTTTTTATAACACTATTATATAATCCTCGACTATTTTGTAATTTAAAATCCTTATACGTTGGAATTTTGTTAAATCTTATTAAATATTCTTTGATAAAACTTAATGCTAATTCTTCTGTGTATTTAATACTGTGATTGTAATTTCTATTTCTTCCTGGTATTCGATATGGCACTCCTGCTAATTGACAAGCTTCTTTAACTGAGCCAAATGTCTTTCTTAACATGACTGCTAAATTTTTTGCTCCAGATATATTAGTTTGAGGATTCACATTTAATCTTCTATCGTAGTTTATCGTAAAACTATCTCCTTGTTCTTCATATAATTTTTTTAACCTATCTAATAACTGTGCTGGACAAGTTCCTCTTATATTCATTCCTTCTGGTTTTTGTCCATTTTTTAAATTAGTTTCTCTTATTTTTTGTTTTTCTTCTTCTGTTTTTTTATGTCCTTTTTTTAGGTTTTGTAATCTTTTATCAAGTCCTGATGCAATTAATTTATCTCTCATGCTTTCACTTATAAGAGCAGTAGTTTGAAACAAACCCACTTTATCTTTATACTGACTAGCGGACATGTTATGTTCTCTATGTAGATGATGTGGTAGTTGTCCTAACCACGTTCCACACAGATGACATTGCACTTTATCGGTTTCACTATCAAATATTAAAGCTCCCATAAAACCATATCCTTCATCAAACTTCATTAATGGTTCTTTATAGTTGTAAAAAGTAACCATTCCGCTAGGTGCATCTTCATATTCTTTTTCGTATTTTTTCATTTTATTAATCTAAATGTTCTACTTTTTAATGAGTTAATCATTTCTTTTGTAGCCACTGAATATCTTTTAAGTACAATTAGCCTTTGACCTTTTGGAGTGGCTTTCCATTTAATCTTGCTTTCTGCTACTGATATTTTATCTTCAGCCCCAACGCAATGGTCTAAGAATAATGCTTCTTCTTTTTCTAAATCTGCCATTTCAAGTTGCATCTGTGAAAATAAAGCACTCATTTCATCACCATAACTTTCAAGCTGTTCTTGGGATAGGCTTTTTTCTTTGATTTTAACTAAAAGTTCGCTTAATGTCATAAATGTACTAGAAAGGACTATTATCGCTTATATGAGGCTCTGGGGGCTTTGTAGTGGCTTCTGGAGTGAGACTAACACCTGCTAACTTGGCTAATTCCTTTAAATCGTCCTCGTAAACTAAAACTATGCCTTTTCTACTCTTCGTGTTGTCTGTATGGTCGGTAAAAATATCACTTAATTTTACTGATAAAAATTTATCTCCTGTTTTTGTTTCTTTTGTCCATGCAGAACCAATACTTATGTATTCTTCCCCAATTTTACATGATAATCTATGTGTTGGACTTTTATCATTCTTTTGTTCTTTGACACGAAATATACTAAAATTTTTAATTTGTAACATAAATTTAGAAAGGGTCTTCGTTTTTAATATTCTTCTTTGGTGATACGACCTCTTCACCACTTGCGTCTGTATCTTTTTCTGTTACAAGTCCAAGCATTGAACTCAAAGCATATCTGCGAATATAAGTTATGGCTGATCCTAAAACTTGAAATGTATTCATCTTTGCTAGTGTTACGCCTTGTGGTATTGCTGTGGTGCTTGTAATAGTTTCTCCACTTTCTATGTGAAATACTGTTGTTATTAAGTCTGTGCCATTTATTGTTTGAGTAAACCCTAGCCCGTTCTTTTTAAGAAGTGGATTGATTATCTCAAAGATTGCTGGTAGGTCTGCGTAAGAGTATCCATAACCTTGTGTGCCTCTGTGTATTACTGGAACTTCTTGTTGAAAACTGGCTAACGTTTTGTATAAGTTTTTCATAAGTTTATTGATTTAATGCTATTAATATATATCCGACTATAATTAATCCACCTATAACACATAATTGAAACATGGGGTCTTTAAGAGTTTTCATTTTTTAATTCTCCATTAAGCCACTTGATAATATCCATACACCACTCACTATGTTTGAAACCATTGTTTGTGAAATGTTGCGAAACTTCCTTAAACATTTCTTTATCGTCTTGCTCTAATATTATTTCACCTTTATTTTTATCAAAGTAAGCCATGTTATTGTAGTAATTCGTTAATAACTTTTAATTTGACCTCTGTGCCGTTCTTTGTGCCACAGTTGAACCAATTTCTCCATCCTTTTGAATCCTTGAAGATTATATCCTTCGCTAACGCCTCTGCCTTGTTATCGTCTAGGGCTATTAGTATTGCTTCCTTTGGAGTTATTTCTTGATCATAAAGAGTTTTATAATAGTGCTGGACTGTCTTTACTTGAAATTGCATTGTACCTACACTCGCCACCTTGTTACTATCAAAGATTATTATTCCATCACTCTCGCTATGTCCTTTGCTTTCACAACTCTGTATATCGTTTATAACTTTATCTTTTATGTCGTTTACCTTTAGAGTTAGATTATCTTTTTCTGCGATTTTTTTTTGGCACTTAATAGCTGGGTTAACATATACGCCTAATACTATTAATATAAATGCCATTGTCATTACCCCCGATACTATCAAACACTTTCTAACAAACTTCTTTAATTTAAACTTGAACACTTGCCATCTTGTTGCGTGAGGATAAATTTCTCTTAACAACTTTCCATTCCATAATACTTTAATAGGTTTATTCATATAATTATCCCAATGGGTTGTTATTCCAACTACTAAAATCGACTCTATAACTAGCTGGGGAACTTCCTAACTGTTCCATTGCACTTGCTCTCCTTTCTCTTGCGTATAACTTTTCACTCCAACAAGCTGAGCAGTCTTTATGTTTACTATAATCTTGGTGGAAAACATGTTCGTTACTACTATCCACTACTTTTGTTTCTATATCACTCATAAGTTTATTTTGTTAAGTTAATAATTGTTAGGAAAGTTCTTCGAGTAGGATAGTCTGGTGGCTTTTTTCTATGGAGGTTGTCAGTCGAAACCAACTTGTCCATGTCCTACTCGTTCCCTTTTCTAACTACTATAAATCTATCATACTTAATATAACCATGCAAGCAAAGTTATCCACTTTATTTATATCAACACAACTATGCTTACATAGTCAAGTCACCTGCTTTTATCTTAGCCCACAAAGCCAAACCACCTTTTCGTGTTCGTTCTGACCTTTTCTCCTTTGAAAGAGTTGCCCAGTGCTTTTTTAATTTCTCGCTTCTAGAATTTTTCTTCATATAAGTATCATGCTAACATAGTTTAACTATAATTGCAAGAGTTATTTATTAACTTCGTAAAATGCTTTAGCAAATTTCTGTGAACATAGGGAGCGAAACTCCATGTCACTATCCACGTTATTAAAACAATCAAGCTCTCTTATAAATTTCTTATGACTTTTGTGCATAAATGCTAGTGCTGGTTTTCCTCTGTTTGGTCTTGTGTATAGTTCTGGTATTTTTTCTACATCTTCCCAGTTAGTATATTTCTTTGGAGGGATATTAAACTTTCCCCATAAAGCAGTGTGTTTAGTCCACGGGCTTCCATATTCCCAAGGTTGGTATGTAAATTGTGGTTCTCCTAAATACTTTTTTAAAACTCCTCTGGCTGGATTTTCTATTACCCAAAAAGTAGGATTGGCTTCTTGTATTATACGCTGACATTCTTTTACTAAAAACATTCCTTCATCTGGATTTCTAGCTTTTCCATTACTTCTAGCTGTGGAAAACTCTAAACAAACTGGATTTGCTATAATTCCATAAACATCTTTAGGTGGATGATAGTTTTCTACACCTATGTCTTTTCCTACAAGAATAACATTATATCCATTCTCTCTATAGATTTGAGTGTCTGAACCTGTATCTGCACATAAATGTAATATTGTTTTCATTTTCCTTTTAAACTACTCTAACAAAGTTGGTTTGCCTTCTATCATTACGACCTTTCTCTGTTGAAGCGGAAAAGTTGGCGATTCTAAAACTTCATTCCTGCCTGCATCGTGATCAATTACAATTCCTTGAACGAAAGACGGATTGACCAATTCTCCACTTTTAAGACGAATAAAATTTTTATCTACGTTCTGTTCAAATTTTAATTTATCTTCTTCATCTATTCTTATTTCATTTTTACCTGTAATTATTTTATATATCATATTATTGTCCTTTTAGGTTTATTACTTTGTTGATAATCTTGAACCTTTCTGCGACCCCAATTAAGAAGTGTGGCATAGTGTGAAGCATAGTTTTTCCTCTTTGAAGCAATATATCCCGATAATTCCTCTATTAAGATAATGGTATTCTTTTCAGTAAAAGTCTTTACAAGTTTTTCGTATTCTTCTTTTAATAGTTTTACGTTTTTAAATTCACCGTATATCTCTTTCTCTTCCCTAACCTTACCTAACTCTATCCTATCCTTACCTATCCTTACCTGAGTGTCCAAACTGGATACATTTTCTGTATCCGAATTGGATACAAGATTATCCCATACTTCTTTTACCTCGTTATTATTTAGTTTTTCTGTTTCTTTATCTCTTAAAGAAACATTACAATTATGACAAATAATTGCTATATTTTCTATTTCATGTTTACCACCTTTTGATATAGGTAAACAGTGTTGGATTGTTGGTTTTCTCGTAATAGATGTCCCTGTTTCTCGCATATCAAAATTACACAAAGGACATTTTCTACCCCAAAAGGCATTTCGCATTTTATAAGCGAAACTATATGGTAAATTACTTTCACCCATTGCTTCTTTCCTATTTTCTATATAGATTTTTTTATCTTTTTCAGTGTATGCTCTATTGTCTTTTATTTCTAATAAAGATTTTTCTAATAAATGTGTTGTTGGAGTATAGCGGTCGTTTTGAATATAGTTATGTATCATCCAATGTTTAATAACACAGATACCACTCTTAAATTGAAGTATGAAACGCTTTGCGACTAAAATTTTATAATCGTCTGCGTTAGAACCCAATAGTTTTAAAATTCTATTTGGGTTAGAAACAAAACCATCATCATCTGCTTCCATAGATAAATGGAAATACAGATTTTGAGCAGTAGCAGGCATATCCATAAAAGCATCCGTATGAACTATCTGCTTTGAAAACATTCTTCGTTGAGCCATATTAATAATTTATTTCTATATTCCACCCACCCCCTTTACGAGTGGATGAGTAGAATATAGAACGTAAAGGTTTATAATCGCACGGACAAGTGCTTAATAGTACTATACCACAAAATTAAAAATATAATTAGTTAATACCCTGTGGATAAGTCTTGAAAGTGAAAGTTAGGTGAAAGTTAGGTGAAAGTTAGGTGAAAGTTAGGTTTAAAAAGAAATATAAACAAACCGAGGCAGTTTGTATACTTTATAGAAAAGATGTAAACAAAAAAAAGCACACCGCTCACTTTGTTGTGAAACGGTGTTGAGCGGGTTAGGCTCGATGCTGATAGGATTCTCCTTTCACAGGCGGTATACTGACCACCATGTTTGTTTGTGTTTACCCACTCTTTCCCGACTAAGCAGGACATGTGGTAGGTTTACTGGCTTGCGACTATGGATGTGCATAACCAGCATTGGTTTTGGAGCAGTTGGTCTGTCCAGTTTTACTTTTGGGGATTTTTTCATTCTCTGGTTAGGAATTTCTGTTGTATCCAGCGTTGCATTATTGGTGTTACTGAAGGTTTCAGTGTTACTTTGAGGCATTTGCTGCACCAGAATCTTCCGCCATAACGGGATAATTCTAATTCAGAGAATAACTCATTGCAATTGAAACATGGTTTGATTTTAGTTGTTTTGTATTTCATGTTGCGAGTTCTGTATGGAGTTGTAGCAAGAACTGACTTTCTTTTTCTGCTTCTTCCTTTTGGACGTAATTGTCCAAGCAAGTGACAGTACAAAAATACCCATTCAAATGCCTTATATACAAGGCAAAACGAATTTCTAATTTTGTATTGCACTGTTTACACTTTATTACTGTGTTTGCATCCATTTATTTTCCTTTTGTTTGTTGTGTCCCGAGATAGTATTTAATATTCACTGTTATAAAATATTATTTCGAAACACAACTATTATGTTGTAAAGAACAATTATTTGTTGCAAAGCTAATAATAAGTTAAGTATACCATAAAACGCAAAAACCACCTAAATAGGTGGAAATATAATTTTACTTTGCGATAGCGATAGCTTTCGCCCTTATGAGAAGCCAAAACGTCGCTTGGTTGACAATCTTGTTGACAATTACTTTACCTCGGGGATAACTTTTACTAAGTTCGCGAATTTTCCACTTTCTGTGGTTAATAAGTTTTTAACCAAAGAAGAAATTACTGCTAATATTCCGACATCTGCTAATACTTTCCAATCCAATCCAAAGATTGTGCCTTTAGAAATAATTACTAATAACACTGCTACTACTCCATAAACTATTGCACTTGATATATTTTCTTTTACTAGTTTAAAAATTCCGTTTTGCATAAATGTATTCTTATTAATTGATAAATCTCCAATCGGCTTTCCCGACCAATTAAAGCCACTTTCATCATCTTGTATTGGTTTTATAAATCTGTACCACATTATTTATCTTTTATAATCAATGTTACCTCAATAATTATAAGCAATAATATCACTAAAAACAATTCAAAGATAATCATAGTAGGTTGAGCTTTTCATTAGTTAATAATTTTGGTTCAAAATGGAACATGTATTTTTCCCCACAATTCCATCTGGCGTCAAATTGTGTGCCTTCTGAAATTCTATCACAGCTTTCTGAGTTTTTGTACCGAATAAAGAATCAGCTCCAATTTTAAGAATGTATTGCAGAGTTTTCACATCATCACCTACGCATCCTATTTTTAAATTCCTCTTAAGTGTTAGAGTTAGTTTAGGTGGCTTTGCAATTAAATATGAAGCACCTGTGCATCTTGCTTTGAGATAATCTTCGGTTATTAGACGTTGCCCTAGTGTATCTATTGAGGTTATGCGTGATGCAGAGTCTTCTATGATGATAACTTTCTCACCATCTACCAAAGCATAATCTACTGAACACACAGCATGTCCAAAATTTATTTCTTTACCATTATAGACTGGTTTTGATTTCCACTCGTTTCCGTTAGCATGGAAGAGCAATATACAGTGTCCTGAAGCCTCTATAGCCCCTGCCACAGCGTCTATATTGCTATATGCGACATTTACATATCCTTGTACTTTTGTTGGTGTGGCGACGGTTATATCACGATTGATTTCACTTTCATGTTGTTTCTGTGAAACGTCTAAAATCTCTAGTGTTGTGCCTATTTTCACTAGAACTTCACCTAAATTTTGCAAATACATTCCTCCTGATGGAAAATTAACTCTACTTCTATAAGGTGGATGTGCTGAATAAACATTATAGTTTGACATATTGATTTACCCAATTAATTTTTTGATAATTACTTGTTTCTTTTCTGTGGCATTCATAACACAAAGTACGACCATTAGTTATATCCCATAATTCTTTACAAGAAATTGCTTGCTCATAAGTTTCTATTTTATTTTCGTTTATAATTTTACTGAAAGTTTTTGGATAATGGTCAGCATTTAATGTAATTTTTTTACCATTTCCGCAGGTACTTTTACACAACAAACAAGTGTAATTATCTTTCTTGAAAATATCTGTTCTCCAAATTTTATATTCTATGCAGTGTCGTAATTTGTATATAAGTGGATATATCCCACCTTTCCAAGCCCAATGATTTTCTCCCCTTGCACACCACTCCTTGGTTGACCTACCTTTTAAAGCTACTCCTATTTTTTCTTTAGTTTCTTTAGAATGTTTGAAGATACCCTTTCTATTTTTATTCCAAGGAGTAATACCTTTTTTAAATCTTCCTCCGTGTTTCATATTGAGATTTCTTTTATATACATCTAATGGCATAATTTTATTATACTACTTATAAAGCAAAGTATCCATTATTTCAATAGCTTTTGCTGCACTTTGAGCGACGCATGATAGTGAGCCATTCTGTTCTCTAGGTGTGTATTTTTTCCACTCACTAGGTTTCTTTTCTATCCAATTAATAGGCATATCACCATATAAATCACTGGCTTTCCAATCACAGTTTTTCTCTGCTTGTGAACGTGGGTCATGTATTAAACCAAAATTAAATTCTTCCATATTATTTAGTATTACTTAATAATTGTATTTGATAATTGTATTTCATTTTTTAATATTTCTTCTTGATGTTTTTCTAAATTACCTACTTCTCTACTATAAATATACATCACTAAAGGTACGGATACAACCCACAGGGCTACTCCTATTTTAGTGATTGTGTTTACTTTTCCTTCTGTTGCTATAGCATCTTTTTCGCAAGCGGTTACTCTACCATTTGTCTTTACAGTTTGTGTTTCAATCCTGTTTAGAGAATTTTTAATTTCTAAAAAATGGTCATCTAATTCTCGTTTAGAATAATTATCATCCATTTTTTTTTTGATAATACTTACGTCTACCCCGACACGGTAGGATAACTCACTTGCCGCTTTGGAAATTTCTTTTATTTCACTTAATTGTTTTTGTAAATCTACGTCCATATTTATGCTACTACTGAATTTAAAAATGAGGTGTTTTCATCAATCTGAGCTTGTAATACTGCATTTGCCTTTACAAGTTCTTCTTTTGATTGAACTGAAACTTCTTCTGGTAATTCTACAACTTCACCTAATTTTGCTTTTTCCATATTGAATGACTTGTAAGCAACAACAATGTTGTCCGAGGTAACCTCCAAAATTCTCGATAATCCTAATTCCTTCTTTGTTAAAAAATCTTTAATATTAACCATTTTGTTTTCCTCTAGTTTATTGACATTGAGTGGTCTTATTTTATAATAGTTTTATGTCATCTCGGACTTAATAATTAACGGATACACTAATCCTCCAAAACTTATCTCTAATCTAGTTTAACGACATTTCGGTCGTAAATTATATTGAAGTTACAGTTTCCCAAGCAGTCGCTCCTCCAATTCTTAACTTATTTAATGTGGTATCAAAATACATTCCACCTAAAACATAAGCTGGTGCTGATGCTGTTGGTGCTTGAAATGGAAGTAATACTCCATTTCCTTGTATTGTAATTTTTGTTGAAGGTGCATTGTTTCCAGTTCCAGTTGTAGCGGGAGTAGCTGTTTTAATATAAATATTTGAACCTCCTGTTCCAGTAGCTATTCCTGAACTAATAATTAAATCTCCACCTGCTTTATCAGTTGATGCAGCAGTAGCTCCACCCGATTGTACTGTTAATGAAAATCCTGCTGTGTTTGCAACTGTTCCATTTTCCATCCAGAAGGTTCTAGCTGCATTACCACCAAGAGAGAGGATGTTTGTTGGTGCCGTCGTCCCGATGCCGACGTTGCCGTTTCCTAATAAAGTCATTGCAGTTGAAGCACCTGGACTAAAAGTAATTTTGTTTGCAGCATTAACATAGTTAGTCCTTATATCTAAGGTATTTGAACCAGCATCGGTAAATAACAGTTGTGCATTTTGATTACCCCCACCAGTTGAATTGCCCAATTGAATACCGCCTAGACCACCGTTAGCATTACCACTCTTCGACTCAAATATCGCCTGATAAGTTGCAGAATCAGCTCCAGTTATACGGAATGGAGCAACACCTCCGCCAATACCAGGCGTGCCACCATCAGATATATGTAATTTAGACAGTGGCGCCGTCGTCCCGATGCCGACGTTGCCAGTTGTCAATACAACAAGTCCCGCACCACTTAAATTACTAAGCGGGTTTGTTATTAGTCCACCAACACCTACGTTTCCTATGCCATTGATAGCAAAACGAGAAACCCCAGCATAATCACCAAAATTGACAATACTAGTTCCAGCTCCACCATCTCCACCCCACACGTGCAAATTCGCTAATGGATTCGTCGTCCCGATGCCGACGTTGCCGCCGCTTGGTTGTAATACCAAACTATAAGCCGTTGCTGTGCCATCACTGCGTTGTGCCTGCATCCAAACATTACCAGAACCATTATTCACACCGGCAAATAATCCGTATTTCGCCTCATTACTCAAAATAGAAAATACACCAGAAGCTGTTCCAAGTGTCGGATAATTATTATTTACAGCCACTTCTCTAACTTGCAACGCTGTTCCAGGTCCCGTCGTCCCGATGCCGACGTTGCCGTTACTTGAGATTTTCATCGCTGTTGTTATAGTAGCTGTTCCCCCTGCTGTACCACTGGGAGCTGTACCAAAAAGAATATTTCCAGCACTGAAATAAATTTGATTCCCATATCCATTTGCCCTGTATACCCAATTACCACCATCGAAATACATATTGTCCGTAATCCAGTCATTGTTTGTGGTATAACTTCCAATCTCAAACGAACCGAATTTCGCAACATTATTTAAAGTGTTCCCAGGAATTTCTAATTTCACTATTGGACTGGTCACTCCTATGCCGACGTTGCCGTCGCTATTGATTCTCATACGTTCCGAGATTCCACCAACTCCGTTCGTGGTGAATTGTAAATACGCTCTATCGTTGCCAACGCTGGTATTTTCTTTTCTTCCAGAAATTTCTGCCATTGTCATATTAGAAGAAGACATTGTTCCTGCAAAAGAGATAGTGCCTCCATTATCTATGGCTTGTGCACTATTAGACTGAATTCTAAACTGTCCGGCGGTAGCACTAGTTCCTACCGTTGTGTTAGGTCCAGCTATTTCTAATTTAGCACTCGGCCCCGTCGTCCCGATGCCGACGTTGCCGTTAGCTAATATTCTCATTCGCTCGCTTCCAGCGGTACTAACTTGAAGCCCATAATCTGTATATCCGCCAGCTCCAGTCACTAGAGAAATATCAGCTATAGGCGAAACAGACGAATAATCATTATAGAATCTTATGGGAGCCAAACCTTTTGTATTTGCTGCAGAAATATAATCTCCAAGACCAAGAGCTCCACCATGAACCATCACTCTATCTGATATATAGTTTCCACCATAATAATCTCCAAAATAACTATTACCAGATACCAAAAGTCCATTAGTCGGTGCATTGTATAGTGCAGAATATAAGCCAATATTTGCGGAGCCATTAACACTCAATTTATCCTTTGGTGCCGTCGTCCCAATACCGACGTTGCCAGTTGTCAATACAACAAGTCCCGCACCACTTAAATTACTAAGCG
>JBAXPW010000006.1:0-38445 GCA_037132015.1 Candidatus Roizmanbacteria bacterium | reverse complement strand
TTCATCGTTTTAGGATGTTCTATTTAGCGTGTTAACTGGTACAGGGAACGGGGTGTGGATTCGTATGGTGTTGGTAGTAGTTCACACAGTGTCTTAAATTGTTTTTGTGCGAGGAGTTTAGTAATATCGTATATAGTTAGTTATCAGGCAATTGGTCTCTACCTTTATTTTTATTGATTTGTTACCCTGTTGTCAATTTTGAAATAGGTTCAATACCTCAGGAAATATAGGTGAGGTGTTGTTTGATTCGCGAATATATTTTTTTGCAAGCGTAATGAACGCATCATGTTTTTTCGCACTCTTTGCAATTCCAAAGTGTTTGATGATTTTCGTTTGATGATTGTATCGTTCCACACTTGGACAGCTGTATTTCCTTAACTTGTTTTAGTAGTGTGTTCTTCCATCCTGCTATTTTACCCTTAATACACGTTTTTTACATTGTGAAATGTCTTTAGAGCTTTAGAAAGTTCCCCTATTTTTTCAAATTCTAAGTGAGTAAGTCGGGACTAGTATTATCTAATTCGTTTCAAATATGATTGATAGGTATTTGTGATATCTAATATGTCATCATTTCCAAATTTCTCTATAAAATTTTGAGTAAGGACATAAGCTAACATAGCTTCTGAAACTATCCCTCCACGAGGAACAATGCAGATATCAGAACGTTCAACAGTTGCTTGTTCATCAGCATGCGTTTTGATATTTACTGTATGCAGTGGTTTATATATTGTTGATATTGGTTTATGATATGCACGTACTATAACAGGCATGCCATTTGTGATACCACCTTCGATACCACCTGCACGATTTGTTTTTCTATAATAACTTTCTTCTTGTGAGTAAAATATTTCATCATGTACTTCAGTTCCATATTGAGAAGCATTATTAAAACCCGTGCCGATTTCAATTGCTTTGACTGATTGGATGCTCATCAGTGCTTGAGCAAGCTGTCCATCAATTTTTCTATCCCAATGGACGTGGCTTCCAAGACCCGGTGGTACGTTGATAGCCCATGTTTCTACCACTCCTCCAAGTGTGTTCATATCTGTTCTAGCACGTTGCACTAATATTTTCATTGCATCTGATGTATCTGTGTCAATACATCTAGTTTCTGGCGATGTTGTGTAGACGTTTTTAATATCTGAAAATATGTAGGGTTTTGTGTTTATTATGTTGCCTATTTGAAGCGTATGACTTGCTACTTGAATATCAAAATATTCTAAAAATTGAAGGAAGAGTGCTCCTGCGGCAACGCGTCCTGTTGTCTCTCGAGCTGAAGCTCGTTCTAGAACATTACGAACATCATCAAGATTGTACTTTTGGATTCCAACCAAATCTGCATGTCCAGGTCGTGGTTTAACAACTTTAAGCTTTTCTATAATTTTTTCATCTATTGGTTCGGAACTCATTTTCTCACCCCAATTTGAAAAGTCTTTATTTACTATCTGTAATGCAATGGGAGATCCAATAGTTTTTCCAAATCTAACTCCTGAAATAATGTCAACAGCATCATCTTCAACGAGTTGTCTTCCTCCAGATCCAACACCAATCTTTCTCTTTCTCATCGTTTCTCTAATCTTGTCGGTTGAGATGGGTAGATTAGCTGGTAGACCTTCTATAATAACTACAACTCCTTTACCGTGTGATTCTCCTGCTGTAAAAAATCGCAACATATATTATTGACCTTTTAAAATTGCAACTATTCGCTTGACAGTATGTTCAATAGCTGAGCTTCCTGTATCTATCTGAAATGAAGATATTTGTTCATAAAGTGGTCGTCGTAACTCTAATACTTCGATGGCATCAGCTACAATCTCATTAACTAATGACTCTTTTTTGTCTGCATCGCTAAGTTGTTGTTTATCAAGTTCTGTTTGCATATGTCTTGCTCTTGTTTCATCAAGAATAGGATGTGTTATAGATTGTTCCATCTCTTCCCTTTTTATACGATCTGCTATGACATATGTTGGTGCATCAAGTATTACGACGCACACATCTTGATGTTGTTTGAGTAAACGCGCTTGAATATGACCAAATGATTCAGATGTGTTTTCTTTAATGATATGATTTACTCCAACTCCAGAACCTGCACTCACTACTATATTTGTTCGCTCAAGTAATTCGTTAAGAAGATCCGTTTCCATCTGTCTGAATCGTTGCCAGTATGTTCCTGATTTTGTTAATTCGGTTTCATTTTGTGATGCCCGTTTGGTTATTTCATCATCCATTTTGATAAATTCCCAGCCCATTTCTTCTGCCACCTTATGTCCAAGGGTTGCTTTACCCATAGTTCTAAATCCACATAAAAATAAAGACTTATATTTGGTATCCATATATGAGGATTGTACAGATTGTAGAACTGTCTGTCTAGTCAAAATAATTTTTAATCACATATATACAGTTGACCGGGTGCTGTATTACCTTGTTTGTCTACTGTTACGAATGTAAAATGAGAACCTAATGAAGGTCCTTTGATTCTTGTTGATACCCCTGTTTCTCCCATCGCAATTCCTACTATTACATGACCAACCTGCTTATTGCTTTTTATTAAGTTGAAAATTACATTGTTCGTTTCTTCACCTTGAGAGGTAACAACAATTTTACATATATCTGCCCCTTTTTTTATCATTTGATCTTTTATGTTCTGCAATGTGGATAAATCGTCGCCTGTAGAGAAATTATGATAACTTACAATTATTTTTGTAGATGAATCTTTTTTAAAATCTTTTACATCAATGTTATGTTTTACAAGGGTAGAAAGTTCAATATCGACAAAATCGAAGTTATGTTCAACAGCCCTTCTTAAGAGAGAAATTCGTTCTACATCAGTAAGAATAGATTTACCTCCTTCTTGTGCTGAACGCACAGTTAATATAACAGGAATAGGAGTGATATTTCTCAATAGTTTGAGAAAAATATCATCTATCTGTTTATTGATTCTCCAATAATCCAATCGAAATTCAATGATATCAGCTCCAGATGCCACTGCTTGAACTACTCGTTTTTTAATAGATTGAATAGATCCATTTACCTGAATTGGTATAGCAATATTAATTTTATTTTTTTGAATTTCATGAATATTGAAGTGGTTATATAATACAGTTTTCATCGTTTCAAGAGGTGCAGGATGATTTGTATAATATTCAAATTGCGCTGTTCCTTGATGTAGCAACATTTCTATACCATGAATTATTGTTGCTCCTTTTGCTCGAGCTTCTTTAAGAAAGCGAGTCTCAAATGGCACATATACAGCATCAAAGATAACCTGATCACGATTAATGAACTTATCGGGTACAGGTGTTTCATTGGCTAATGAACCCATACCAATATTTGTAGAGTTGATTATTATGTTTGCATTTTTGACATCTGCAATCTGATCTAAGCTTGCAAATTCAGCCCCCAGTTCATTGGCCAAAATTTTTGCGGTTTCTATAGTGCGATTATAAATAGTGAGTTTTGCACCTCGTTCAATGACACCATAAGCTATAGCTCGCGATGCACCACCAGCGCCGATGAGTGCAACATTTTTGTCAATTAATCCATTTTTTCCTAGACTATTTTCTAGTGGGACCACAGCGCCTATCCAGTCTGTATTATATCCAGTAAGCACTCCATTATCATTTACAACTGTATTTACGGCACCTATCTTTTGTGCAATAGGATCTATTTTATCGATATATTTCATCACTTCTAGCTTGTGAGGAATTGTGCATGTGAGTCCGCGAATCCCCATGATTCGTACTGCTTTGACAATTTGTTCAACATCTTCGATAGATACTCGAGAAGCTAGGAAAACAAACTGATTGTCTATGTGGAGAGCTCTATAGGCAGTATTATGCATAATCGGCGAAAGCGAATGTTCTACAGGATCGCCAATTATGATACATATTTTAGTCTGCGCATTAATAACATTCATACTATAAAGATAATTTCATCATTAATTGTTCACGGATTGCTAACATAGTGGGTCTCATGGTATCCATCAAAGAATCTAGTGAAATTTTTTTTGGATTAGAATCTGTTTTGATAGCTATTACTGTATCGTGAAGCTCACTATTATCTAGCGTATTGAGAATTATTTTGAAGCCTAATTGTATTAAGGTTTTTTCTAAATCCCTAAAATATACTTTTAGAACATAATTATTCATTCGTTTTTCCCATATATGAAGTAAACCTCGTTGATTGTACAGTTGGTATGGATGACTCATCCCTGTACTTTCTGTAAGGACAAGAATACCATTTTGAGCTAGCTTTTTATGCATGAGTATTATTTTTTGAATTGGATCTTGTGCTATTCCTAGTGTCCAATTTCCAATAATTGCACCAAGTGAATTATTATTATATGATGAAAGTAGCTCGGTACCATTTCCTTCTTGGATTGTAGTGTTAGTTAGTTTGAGAATATACGTTAGTAATTCGGTTGATTTTTCTACCCCTGTTTTTGTCAATTCTACACTTTTAAAATTGTATTTTGGATAGGCTGATGCGTATAGTGCTACATCATATCCTTGTTGCTTATAGCTCATAATTGCAACTGAGTTATTTTGGGCAAGACTCAGACCGTATAAATCACAATAATATCTGTATGAATCTCTATGATTTTCCCAGTTTTTTTGCTGCAACCAATGTATATGAAAAAATGCTTCTCTTGTTTCGGTAATTATACCCTCATACATTTGGTTAACATATTGTTTGGTTGATTCTAAAATTTGATCATACGAGTTGGCATATAAGTCTTCAGGTACTATAACGCTTCCTTCCTTTCCTAATGTATTGTAAATAAGGTCTGTATTTGCAAATGGATCGTTAATTTTTTTTAATGTTTTGTATATTTCTTCGATGTATTCATCTGATTGTAAATCAATTTTGACTCGACCATGAGACATATTAATCAAGAGAAAATATACTAATGAATTTAGATTGGGAAGTCCCAACGATTGTGCTTGTGATTCTAATCTGGTTAAGGTTTCTATTGGTATGTTTGAAAGATTGATATTCATAGGAGATCTGATATGGTTGTGACTACTTCATCAATTGATAATAATCCAGTATCTATATGATGTGGTGATAATAATTTATAAAGAGAAAGCCTCTTTTTATAGGTGTCTTCGGCGACTTTCAATTTTGTTTGTAAATAGATTTGTTTTATTTCTTCCTTGTCAGTACGATTAATTTGGTTGTTTATTTCTATTGCCTTTTCCTCATTGAGAATAGGGCGCATTGTGTCAAAATTATTTTCTTCACTCTCTTTAATGCGATTTAAAAAAACTTCTATTGAAGGAAGTAAGACTATTTTTAAAAATGTATTATTATTTAGCAATAGCTCTCGTTCTCTTTGACCATAAGTTTTGTTATTATCAGCAATTGCAATATCATTGACGCCTACACCACCTCCACTACTGATAATAATGTTGGTTTGTTTCAATAATGAAATTAACAGATTTAATTCTAACTGACGAAAACTACTCCACATTGTGCCATTTTGTGTAATTTCCGTTATTGTTTTTCCAGATTGTTTTGTAATGATTTCATCCATTTCATGATTTTGCCATGATAATTTTTTTGCTAATTCTCTTGAAATAGTTGATTTACCACTTAACCAAGGACCAATCAGAATTATACTTTTGTATCTATTTATCATGTGCGAGATCAATTTCTAAACTATTGAGTTTATCCCAAAATAAAGGAAATGTTTTGTTTACAACTTCAGGATTATTAATTATCATGTCCTTAAGCATAGTTCCAGCCATTGCAAATGACATAGCCATGCGATGATCTTTATATGTATCTATTGTAGCTGGTCTTGGGTTTCCTCCATATATTATTAGAGTGTCATCATTGGGACTTTCTGTTTTGATTCCCATTTTAGCCAGTTCTGTTTGAGTAGCCTTCACTCGTTCAGTTTCTTTTACCCTTAAGGATCGTACGCCTGTCATTTTTGTTACACCGTTTGCAAATGCAGCGAGGACAGCAAGTGTCTGAGCTTGATCTGGACATAATTCCATATCGACTACAACTGGTTTGATTCCTTTGCCAATGATAGTCATTTCATTTTTTCCACTATTAACAATATTGCCCATTTGTTCGAGTATTTTGACAAATTGGAGATCGCCCTGTTTTGAATTTGGATTGAGATTCTGTAATGTAATGGTTGATTTTGTAAGTGCGGCTATTCCAAAAAAATAACCAGCACCAGAAAAATCTCCTTCTACAGTGTATTCTTTTATCCTGTATGATTGTCCTGCTTTTATAACATATTTTTGATAATTATCATTTATTACATTAACGCCCCAATCATTCATCATGCCAATTGTCATATCGATATATGACTTTGAAATCTGATTACCAACCACTTCAATAGTAATATCACCCACGATTGGTGCGACCATCATGATAGCTGAAAAATATTGACTACTGATATCTCCATTGAGTTTTGTAGTTCCTGATTTTATCAACATATTATCGATTTTCAGTGGTGGGGTATCGGGTTGTTGGAGATATTCTATTTGTGCTCCGAGTTGAGTAAGACCATTAACAAGTTCTTTGATTGGTCTTTTATTGAGACCCTCACTCCCTTGAAGTATTTTTGTTCCCGGCACGGTTGTTAATAAAGCAAGTATAAAACGTATCGTAGTTCCAGAATCATGGGCAAATAAATTATAGGGGCCTTTACCAATAACAGATATATTTTTCTGCACTATTATTTTATCTTCTTGTATATCTAACAATAGTCCGAGTTTTCGTAAACAATCAATCATAGCTTTTGTGTCATCACTAAAGAGTGGGTTATATATTGTTACTGGTGGTTGAGATAATGTAGCAAGTATCAATGCTCGATTGGTATAACTCTTTGATCCGGGTATTGTGATAATTTTATTTTTCATATTAGGTTTGTAAATAAGGGTACTGACTTTTAATATAATCGATCACTGTATCAATAGATTGGTCATCCCAATGTTTTAATATAACAATGATTTCAGTTTGATCCATTTGAGTAAATGTAAGATGAAATTCAGTAACACTAGAAAATAAACGTTTTATATCGTATATATGATGATAACTTTTTATAAGACGAGTGATATTATCTAAATTAATTGGTTCTTTTCTATTTCCGTCTCCATAAAATACCATCTGCTTATTTTGAATGATTATTTTTGTAAAAAGTCGTTTAAGTACCAATAACCAAATAAAAAATAGCATACAAATAAGTGTCATGGCATAGGTATGAAAATTATTATCAACTAGTTGATCAGAGTAATACCATACGACAAATAATGTAGTCAAACTAGAAAATATTAATCCACTTATACCAATAATATTATCTGTTGATATAAATTTTGGTCTAAATACTTTTTGCATAAGAGCTAATCTGTAATATATGATAATGCTTCACGAACAAATTTAATATCAATTTCGATATTGAAATCAGCCTGACCGATAGAATTGATTAACGTCCATTTAATGTGTCCATGAGAATTTTTTTTATCACCAATCATTTTTTTTATTAATAATTCTTGATTATGTGAAGTATAGCGAATAGGTAATTCCAACATACTAATTCTAGATTCAATAGTTAAAAACGTTTCATGAGAAATAAGTCCTATAAGTTCAGAAATCTTTGCTTCGGCAACCATACCTATATTTACGGCTTCTCCATGCAATAATGGATGAGAAGTTGAGTGACTGATTGACTCAATTGCGTGTCCTACTGTATGGCCAAAATTAAGAATTTTTCGAGGGCCTGTTTCTTCAACATCACTTTCTACTATCCTTTTCTTAATATTACATGATTGCAAAATAATTGTTTGTAGTTCAGTAGAAGTAAATTCATGAGGTTTTTTACTTGTTACAAGCTCAAAATAACTAGAATCAGCTATCAGTCCATGTTTGATAATCTCTGCAAATCCTGAATGAAACTCGCGTACAGGAAGCGTTTTAAGAGTATCGATATCAATGAATACTGCTTTTGGTTGAGCAAATGTTCCAATGCAATTTTTTATTTCTCCAAAATTGAATCCTAGTTTTCCTCCAACACTAGCATCAACTTGAGCAAGTAATGTAGTAGGAACTTGTACAAAAGCAACACCGCGATAATATGTTGATGCAGAAAATCCACCTATATCTCCAATTACTCCACCTCCAATGTTTAGAATAAGCGATTTTCTATCAATGTTATTTTTTAATAATTCTTTCCAGATGAACTGAACTGTATTGATGTTTTTTGCTTCTTCTCCTTGAGGAATTTGAATAAGCACGTCATGTTGGGGAAAGTACATGTGTATTGCATCATAAATTTTTGTATCTGTTATTATTACAATTTTTGAATATTGAGATAAATCAAATAATTGAGATATTTGTTGTAATATACCAGATCCAATATAGATATTGTATTTTATTGTTTGTGAAGGAATAGATACGGTAATGATGTTAGGAGTTTTCATAAGTTTCTTTAATATAAGTATCTCGACGTCTTTTATTTAGTTCAAAAAAATCCAATAGATTATTTTTTGATAAAGCATGATCCTCAATAAATTGTATAAATCCCTCGATATGTCTATTTATATTTTCAAAGTTGTAGTGTGATATTTGAGTATGCATATCTACATTACCACTTGCGAGACGAGTAGTCGATCTAAATCCTGAACCTGCTATTTTGAGTGTGTCTGGAAAGAGATTTGCATATGCAAATAAATATGTAGAAATAACAAAAATAAGATGTGATACGATTGCCACTTGCTCATCATGTTTAATACCATCTAAATATACAGGGTTACTACCTAAAAATGTGATTAATGATGTTATCTTGCTGATTGAAATTTGTAAATTTCTATTATGTTCACACACTATCCATGGTTGATTTATAAATAATTCTGGCTGTGCATGTTCAAATCCTGAATTATGAGATCCAGCCATAGGATGAGTGGGAATATATTCAATAGTATCATTAGAAAGTGATTCAAAGAGTTGACTAATATCTCCTTTTGTACTCGCAACATCAATTATAATCAATTTATCTTTAAGTTGAATTTTTGCAATTTCATTTGAGATAACTATTATACTTTCAATTGGTATTGCAAGAATGAGTAAATCAACATTTTTTACTAAGTCTGAGAGTGAGGAATACTCAATATCTATATAATGATCCTGTATTGCTTTTGAATTATTATCACTATTTCGTTTGAGTGTTGCAATAGATATTTCTGGTTTTTTGGTTTTTATTCCTTTTATTATTGATCCTCCTATCATTCCAAGTCCCAATATTCCTATTTTATTGAACGGGAAGTCATTATATCTATGAAATTGACGATAAGATTTATTAGCTGAAATAATTTGTTCATAGATTGAAGGAATACTTTGTTTGAGTGCAGGATGATGAGCTCTGTTTTGAGTGCGAGATATAACTTCCAATTCTCGTTGGTGATTAGTAATCGGAATATTTGAGGCATTTTTTTCTTTCGCTACAAGATCTGATATTTTAAATCTTTTATCTAACAAATCAACAATCTGATCATCAACTAAATCCAACTGTTTGCGGAGATCGGTTAATACAGTACTCATATTTATATTATACCTCCTTTGTAGTATCCAAGAATTTGAAGTGATGTTGTATTTTCTTTGATTTCATTCAGAATTGAAGATTTGTTATTTTGAAATTCTTCGTTAAGTTCGATATCAACAATAAAAATATATTCAAAAGGTGTCCCATGAATTGGACGAGACTCAATTTTATTCAGATTAAGAGAATAGTTTGCAAATATTGTCAGCAATTTTGATAGACTACCCGGAACGTGTTGGAGAGTAAATTGAAATGTTGCTTTGTTAGGTATCTCAGTATAAATGGGATTAATCGCTACTACAAAAAAGCGTGTAAAATTTCCCTCCACATTGTCTGCAATATTTTCCCTTAATATCTCAAGATTGTATAATTTTGAAGCTTCTCGATTTCCTATGGATGCACAAGAAGGATCATTATTTTCTGATACGAATTTTGATGCAGCTGCGGTATCTGAGTATGAAATTTTTTCAATCCATTTATGAGAATTAAAAAAGTTAAAACATTGAGCTAATGGTTGAGGATGTGAATATACCTTTTTTATTTGTCGAATATCAAATTCTTGTATGTTCGATGTTATTCCTAAGAGATGATTTTCAAATTTAAGATAATATTCTCCAACAACTGTTACAGGTAACTTAAGTAATAAGTCATAATTCTCAACAATTGAACCAGCCAGACTATTTTCGATCGGAATAATTCCAAAGTCTACATTTTTATTAATCACAGAGTTAAATATATCAAGAAAGCGTGGTGTACCAATAAGAACCGTTTGTTCTCCAAAATATCGAATTGCTGCTACATAACTGTTTGATCCTGCTATTCCAAGATATGATACCTTATTCATAAATTAATTTTAAATGATTATTTCATTATTATTGATATATTTATAACAATACATTATTTGTTAAATTCTATTAGCTAATGTTCGGAATGTATTTATTTCTTCCACAAGATTTTTTAATTCTTTTATAGTGATGTGTTGTTCTGTATCAGTAGTAGATGTGCCGACCTCAATAAGCGCTCCTTCATATAAATATTCATTCTCATTAATCTTCATTTTCATAGCATCTATTGTTCCATGGATAATATGATCACGCAACTTTGGACCATAGGTATGGCTTGGATCAAAGTACAACTTAGCACCTGACTTAAGTTTTGCACGTTTTGCAATTTGATGAACTGGAATATTTCGATAGTTACCTTTATCAGGAACATCTACACCACGATGTATGAGAATAATATCTCCTGTCATGCCCCCCGCAAATGTAGTTAGACCAGCCCATGTTTTTTCCATGGTGGTTGCTCCCATATATTCATGATGATTTGCAACCTGAAGATGTTCTCCAACCCATTTACCATTCTTTATACCCACATGCCAATTGTTTCGTTTTACAAAGGCGACTGTCTCCCATAATTGCCATCCCAGTTGGTTTACAGCAGGATTCCAAGGCATTAATTTATTATGTGGAATTTTCCCTTCATAGTGAGGAAGTTGCAAGCTTGGCATCATCACCTCTGTTGCTATTAGCATATTTGATTTTTTTACGATTTGTTCAGCCATATTCACACTTGGAGGTACAATCATATCATCGATTCCTCCACCTTTTGCTAGTATTTCCATATTTTGAATAAGAGCTGGGAAATCTATCCCCATTCCTTTACCATTAGAACTAAGTTCTGTCCGTGATTTGACACCTACAATACGAGTGCCGTATATTGCTTTTTGAATTTTTCCATCCGCATTTTTAACCGATATTTCTGCAATTTCATGAACTTCGTCTATATTGATCGTATCTATTGAACAAGGACCGGCTACAATTTTTACTTCTGAATTTTTCATTTTAAAGTAATAAAATTAATAATTAAACAAATAAAAAAACCCGCCTATTTGGCGGGTTGGTGTTATCTGTGTGTATCTGGTATTATTTATTTCCAGTATTAAAACTCCAACTCGCCATAAGCGAGAATGTAAAGTAAAAATAAAACGTTCTGGAGTTCTTTAATACCATAAGCATAAGTTTATTATAGTTATTTAGAAAAATCAAATGATATTATATTGACATTATTTTTGGATAATGCTACAATCTCACAAAAGCGTTTGACTTCGGAGAATGGGCCGAAGGAGCTGGAAGGTGAATGCTCTTATTTAAATATAAGAAGTTAGTAGTCTTACCCGGAAGAAGTCTGTTATCATACTTATAGCCGAGTATCAATAATATTATTGTAACGGCGAAAGGTCCAAGAGAAATCAAAGACAAAACAAGGTGGTACCACGAACAAATTATTTCGTCCTTGTAGTATTAATATTTACCTTATATGAGGGGAGTGCCACGTCTATGCTAATACCTACATTACGCATTAATCAAAAACCTACCTATATTACGTTTGCACAAGATCTTGACTTTTACTCTCTTTTTCAGCAGATTGAGGCAGTTGCTGATACTTGTTTTTTACTTGAATCGTTAGGAGATGATAATCATCAATCGCGATATTCAATTATTGGTTTTAATCCAAAATATATTATTCGGGCAAAAGGAATTAATCTACATATAAATGATAAATTATATATTTCAAAAAATCCATACTATGCTTTACGTGATATGATGCCACAACAAACTATTAGTCGTCTTTATGCAGGAGGACTTGTTGGATATCTTGGATATGATGTAGTGAATTATTTTGAATCTAAAATCAAGATAAAAACACATGATCAATATGATCAATTCAATTTTGGAGTTTATACCGATGGTATTATTCATGACAAAATGACAAATGAAGCAATTTATTTTTATTATAACGAAAATCGACTATCGTTTATTAAAGAAGTAATGAAGAATAAAATTAAAAACTATCAAGTAAAAGTAAAAAAAATTCGAGAATCCATGACAAAGGAAGAACATGCGCAAGTAGTTGAGCAAGTTAAGGAACATATATTATCGGGAGATACATTTCAATGTCAGGTTGGATTGAAGATGGAATATGAAATATCAGGAGATACATTGCAGATATATAGTAAATTGCGTGAGATTAATCCTTCCCCATATATGTACTATATGAAAATGAAGGATAAAAAAATTATTGGAGCAAGCCCAGAATTATTATTTAGGTTGCGATCTGGAATAATGGAGACATTTCCGCTTGCAGGCACTATTCGTCGTGGAAATAACTCTATTGAAGATATGCAGTTGGCTCGAAAATTATTGCAAGACCCGAAAGAAATAGCAGAACACAATATGTTAATAGATCTCCATAGAAATGATATTGGCCGTGTTGCAGATTTTGGAACTGTCAAAGTGAGGAGTTTAATGGATATTAAAAAATTTAGTCATGTTCAGCATATCTCAAGTGAGATTGTTGGAATTATCAATCAGAAAGAAGATATGTTTACTGCGTTGGCAAGTAATTTTCCAGCAGGCACTCTTTCAGGAGCTCCGAAGATCGAATCGATGAAGATAATAGATCGATATGAAACAGAGCCAAGAGGTCCTTATGGAGGTGCAATAGGACACTTTGGATTTAATGGAGACTGCACCTTTGCAATTCCGATAAGAACTTTATTCATATCTGGTACCAAAGGATTTATACAGGCATCAGGTGGAATAGTATATGACTCAACAGCAGAAAATGAATATGACGAATTGCAAAGAAAGATGCGAGCATTTAGGATTATATTGGAGGAACAGATATGAAAGTATTAATGATAGATAACTATGACTCGTTCACATTTAATTTATATCAATATGTAGGTGAAATTCTTAAAAAATCGGACGATGTATTTTTATTGGATGTGAAACGAAATGATGAAATTGATTTAAAATACATACGTCAAAAAAAATACGATCGTATTATCATTTCTCCGGGACCGGGAAGTCCTGCAGATCCTGCGTACTTTGGTATATGTGCCGATGTACTATTAACTATTGGTAAACGTGTGCCCGTGCTTGGAGTGTGTTTAGGTATGCAAGGAATGGCCTATTATTTTGGAGGGAAGGTAATACGAGCTCGGATTCCCATGCATGGAAAAACGAGCATCATAAAACATGATGAAAAAGGTATATTTGCCAAATTACCTCAAGGATTAGAAGTGATGAGATACCATTCCTTAGTTGCTGATGTAGAAAGTCTACCAGAGGAATTGGAAATTACTGCGGTTACACAGTTTGAGGAAGCAAAAGGAATATATGAAATAATGGGATTGCGTCATAAAAAATATCCAATAGAGGGTATTCAATTTCATCCTGAATCTTTTGCAACCGAAGCAGGTATGCAGATGGTATCTAATTTTCTCTTTAGATAGAGTTTGTGATATTTATGAATGAGCCCTTAGAGTATAATAAGGTTATTAATAAAATATTTATATTATTATGGATTTAGTTGCTATAATAAGTTCAATAATTCAAAAGAAATCTCTTTCAGAGTTTGAGGCATTTCATCTTATGGATGCAATGCTAAATAGTAAAATTACTCCAATTCAGATTGCATCTATATTGACAGCTCTTCGGATGAAGGGTGAAACTAGTGAAGAAATAGCAGGATTTATACAATCACTTCGATTTCATATGCGTTCAATTATGTCTGAAAATGGAGCGGTTGATACATGTGGGACAGGAGGAGATGGACAAAATACATTTAATATCTCAACAGTAGTTGCATTTGTTGTAGCAGGTGCAGGAGTGCAAGTAGCAAAACACGGCAATCGTGCAGCAAGTAGCAAATGTGGAAGTGCGGATGTACTCGAAGGATTGGGTGTAAATATTGATACTTCTCCAGAGGATGCTAGAGGAATTTTGAGAAAAATTGGAGTAGTATTTTTGTTTGCTCCAATTTATCATCCGGGTTTAAGGCCTTTAGCGTTGATTAGAAAGGAATTGGGTTTTCGTACGGTATTTAATTTTCTTGGTCCATTTTTAAATCCTGCAAAAGTGAGACGTCAGGTTATTGGTGTATCAAATATCGAAATAGTAAAAAAAGTCGCTTCAGTCGCAAAAAAATTATCTTATGAACATATTTGTATTTTTAGTAGTGTAGACGGACTGGATGAAATTAGTCTTTCAGCACCTACTTATGTGTATGAATTAAAGGATGGCGAAGAACGATCATATTTTATAAATTATGAGGAATTTGGATTTGAAAAAGCTAGTATTTCTGAAGTTGCTGGCGGAGATCTCAACAAGAATGTAGAGATCATAAAAAATATATTAAATGGAGAAAAGGGTGCGAGGAGAAATATTGTTTTATTAAATAGTGCATTTGCTCTTTACACTTCAGGAATAGTCTCATCTGTAAAGGAAGCATTACCACTTGTAGAAAAATCAATTGATTCAGGAAGTGCTTTCGCAAAGTTGCAGGAATATATAACAATCTCAAACACGTATGAAAAATATACTTGATGAAATTGTCCTTCATAAAAAGGAAGAGATAGCACAATTAAAAAAAATCTACAACACAAAACAATACATTAAAAAAGCCAATTGTACGTTTATCGATATATTCCAAAATAATAGAGAGGCGATTGCTATAATTGCTGAGATTAAGAGATCATCACCATCTGCAGGACTAATAAAAAGAGATCTAGACATTCAGAAGTGGGTGAAAGAGTATGTTCGGGGGGGTTGTAATGCAATATCTATAGTAACGGATGCAAGCTATTTTCAAGGATCAATCGATATGATTGATGAGGTAAAAAAATCAGTAACAGTTCCTGTATTACAAAAAGATTTTATAATAGATGAAATTCAGATTATTGAGGCGTCTCATCATAATGTAGACGCATTATTGTTAATTGCACGGATAGTAGATAAAGATATCTTAAATAATTTTGTGAATATCTGTCTGAGTAACGGAATAGAACCGATTGTTGAGGCTTATGATGAAAAAGATTTGGAAAAAGCACTTTTAACATCTGCAAAATGTATTGCCATAAATGCTCGTGATCTTCAAACATTTCAGATAAATATAGAACGAGCTTGTAAATTAGGAGCATTTATTCCTAAAGATAGATATTTCTTAGCATTTTCAGGAGCAACAAATTTGGAAGATATTAGTGTATATAAACATGCAGGTGCTCGTGCTGTGCTTGTTGGTACTGCACTTATGAAATCTAATGATCCAGCAAAATTAATTCGAGAATTTAAGTCATGAATACAAAGGTCAAAATCTGCGGAATAAGAAGTGTAGCTTCTGCTAATGCTGTTTCACAATTTGGAGGTGATTTTATTGGTTTTAATTTTGTTCCAACTTCAAAACGATACATATTGCCAAAAGACGCAAAAAATATTATCAAAAAAACGGGGTCTTATATAAAATATGTTGGAGTGTTCCGTGATCAAAGAGTTGAAGACGTAGATGAAATATCACAATTACTCAATTTAGATTTTGTACAACTACATGGAAATGAGTCTAGAGAATATTGTAATAGGATAAAGAGAGAAGTCATAAAAGTATTTTCATTATCTTCAAAATTTAATATTAAAGAAGTCCAAAATAATATAAGTGTATATAATACCAAATATAGTTTAGTTGATAGAAAAGTACAGGGAGAAGGAGATATGTTAGATTTAGAACAAGTTAGTCAATTATGCAAAAAAAATATTATAATTCTTGCAGGAGGTTTGAATATAGAAAATATATCTATGGTTATCGAAAGAGTACATCCTTTTGCTGTTGATGTTGCAGGAGGAGTTGAGTCAGAGGGTAGAGAAGATGTTGATAAGATTAGACAATTTATTTTATCAGTTAAAAATAATGTCAAATGAAAAAACAAACTAAACATTTTTTTGATTTTAAAACAAAATATGATGCAGATGAACATGGACATTTTGGAAAATATGGTGGAAGGTATGCACCTGAGATGTTGATTCCTGCTTTAGAAGAACTTGAAAAGGCGTATAACTATATAAAAAGGGATTCTAAATTTGAAAAGGAATTTCTCTATTTAGTACAGAATTATTCAGGTCGTCCAACTCCATTATTCTTTGCTGAAAATCTCACAAAAAAACTTGGTGGAGCAAAAATTTATCTTAAAAATGAAGGACTCAATATTACGGGTGCCCATAAAATAACTCATTGTATAGGACAAGCATTGATTTGTAAATATATGGGAAAGAAAAAATTAGTTGCAGAAACAGGTGCTGGACAACACGGTCTTGCTTCTGCTACCATTGCCTCGCGTTTTGGATTTGAATGTACAGTGTATATGGGTGAAGAGGATGTAAAACGACAACGTCCTAATGTGTTTTGGATGGAGCAACTTGGAGCAACTGTAGTTCCTGTGAAAGATGGCACAAAAACTTTAAAAGATGCCGTGAATGCATCTATAAAACATTGGATTACAAATGTTCAAGATACTCATTATATTTTAGGATCTTGTCTTGGACCTCATCCATTTCCATCGATGAATAGAGATTTTCAACAGATAGTCGGATATGAAGTAAAAGAACAAATAATGGAGCAAGAAGGAAAATTACCTGATTATTTGATAGCTTGTACTGGTGGTGGAAGTAATGCAATGGGATTATTTTATAGATTTCTTGAAGATGAAAATGTACAGCTCATTGGTGTAGAAGCTGGTGGGCGAGGTATTAAAAAAAGAGGAGAGCATGCTGTACGATTTAAAGGTGGGAAAATAGGAGTGGTAGAAGGATATAAGTCGCTTTTTCTACAAGACGATGATGGAAATATTTCTCATACACATAGTATTTCAGCAGGTCTTGATTATCCCGGGATTGGACCACAACTTGCATATTTAGGTGAAATTGGACGAGTACAATTTTCTTATGCAACTGATGATGTGGTGATTGATGCATTCAAAATACTAATGCAAACCGAAGGAATAATACCCGCTCTTGAGTCTGCCCATGCTGTTGCAGAAGTAATCAAGTTGGCACCAACTTTACCTAATGATAAGGTTATAGTCGTCAATATTTCTGGAAGAGGGGACAAAGATATTTTTATTATTGCTGAGGCACTGCAGGATAAGGGTTGGAAGGAATTTATAAAACAAAAATCAAAAGAATATGAAGACAAATAAAATTGATACTCAACTAGAGTTTATTAAAAAAAATAAAAAAATTGGAATAATGACACATGTTATTTTGGGTTATCCCAATATTCAATCTTCAAAGGATATTATTGATATTATGGTACAAGGTGGAAGTGATTTTATTGAGATGCAAATTCCATTTTCTGATCCTATTGCTGATGGATCAACTATTATGCAAGCATCTGATATTTCGTTACGCAATGGAACCAGAGTTAGGGATGCATTTATTGTTGCTCAAGAAGTTACTCAAAAGTATTCCATTCCATTTTTATTTATGGGTTATTTCAATACTGTTTTAAATTATGGAATCGAAAAATTTTGTAATGATGCATCTATTGCAGGGATAAGTGGAGTTATTATTCCCGATATTCCACCTGATGAAGAATCATATGAACATTTTTATTCAATATGTGAAAAATATAATCTGTATGTAATTAGGTTATTATCTCCCTCAAGCACTGAAGAGAGAATAAAATTGAATGCTATTTCTGCTAAGGGGTTTATGTATTGTATTAGTCGTCATGGTGTAACAGGATCGCAAAACAATCTTGATAATTCATTAGAGGATTATATTGGTCGTGTAAAAAAGCATATTTCTATCCCAATAGCAGTGGGTTTTGGTATTTCCAAAAGGGAACATATACAAGAGCTTATTGGAAAAGTGGATATCGCTGTGATTGGAAGTGCTCTTATTAATATTTATAATAAAAATAAGTCATTGATTGAGTTGAAAACATTTCTTGAAGAAATAACAACCTAATAAATTTACCACTTGCATTTTAGTAAAAATTATTACATACTGAAAAGAGTTACCATTTATTATAATTATATGGCAGTTAAAAAATCAAAAACAAAAAAAAGTCCTTCAAGACATTTGAGTGATTTTATTGAGGCAGATAAGTCTGGTTTTACTCATCATCATGCATTGTTGTTCTTACTTATAAGTGGTATGTTTTTACTCACAATTGTATATGTCAAATCATTATTAGGTCAGTAAAATTAGACTTGTATTTAATGAATGTAGTAGTATAATTACACTTATGAAACGTTTTTTTTCATTGATTGTTGTCTTCCTTATTATCCTCGCATAGGCGGGAGGAAGGTTCAGTGAAAAAAAACTTCCGCCCCGAGCATTTCGGGGTTTTTTTTTACCTCAAAATGAAGTTTTAGTACAAATATTAGCAATTTTTGCAAAAATGATTATGAAAACAGCTCCTCTTCCTATTGCTTATTTCAAGGGTAAATTTGTTCCGATTGAGGAGGCAAATGTATCTATTATGACCAATGCTTTGCAATATGGTACAGCATTTTTTGGTGGCATCCGAGGTTATTTTAACAAAGAGAGTGGATGTATTTCAATATTCAGACTAGATGATCATATAAGACGTTTTTCACAATCACCTCGAGTGATTGGTATTAAGTTGAAATACACATCAGAAGAAATGAAGAAGATAGTATTAGAACTTGCAAAGAAAAATAAACCTCAAACAGATATCTATCTGAGACCATTTGCATATGCCTCAAGTACAAATCTCTCTCCTAATCTAGAAGAAGATAACATATTTGATTTTGCTCTCTATATGATTGAATTGGGAGATTATTTACCTACAAATAGAGGAATATCAGTCTGTGTATCTTCATGGAGAAGGGTTAGTGATAATGCAATTCCTTCACGAGCAAAAATAAGTGGTTCATATATTAATTCTGGAATGGCGAAGTTAGAAGCTCTTCGACATGGATATGAAGAGGCTATTTTTTTAAACGAAGATGGTCATGTTGCAGAAGGATCTGCAATGAATTTATTTATTGTTCGAAATGGAAAATTAATAACTCCAGCTGTGAGTGAAAATATTTTAGAAGGTATTACGCGACGATCAATCATAGAGATAGCATTAGATGAAGGAATAGAAGTTGTCGAACGAGTAGTAGATAGAACTGAATTATATGTTGCTGATGAAGCATTTTTTTGTGGAACTGGAGCTAAAGTTTCATGGATTAGTCAGATCGATGGGCGTGAAGTTGGTGATGAAAAATTGGGGCCAATTACGAGTAAATTACGAGACATATTTTTTAAGGCTGTAAAGGGAGATGATTTAAAATATGAAAGTTGGTGTACAAAAATTTCTGTTTAAAAATATTGTTATAAGCCGAAAGGCTTCAAATAAATTATTATGAAAATAACGGGTGCTGAAGCAATAATGAAATCATTGATCCACGAGGGAGTAAAGATAGTATTTGGTTACCCGGGTGGTGCTATTATGCCAACATATGATGCAATCTATAAATATAAAGATAGAATAAAGCATGTTTTAGTGCGTCATGAACAAGGAGCTTCACATTCTGCAGAAGGTTATGCAATTGTATCTGGAAAGCCAGGGGTTGTGATAGCAACCTCAGGTCCGGGAGCAACAAATCTAATTACTGGTATTGCTGATGCGATGATGGATTCGATACCATTGATTTGTATTACTGGACAGGTTGCAGATATTCTTGTTGGGACAGATGCATTTCAAGAAGTAGATGTTATTGGTATTACAACACCAATAACAAAATGGAATCATCAGATCACAAAAGCGAGTGAAGTCCCTGAGATTATTGCGTGTGCATTTCATATTGCAACAACAGGACGACCGGGGCCAGTAGTTATAGATATTACCAAAAATGCACAGTTTGATGAATTTGAATGGTATTATCCAGAAAAAGTGGAACTTGAAAGTTTTCAACCAACGCTCATACCCAATGCAAAACAAATAAAATTAGCAGGAGATTTAATAAATAAGGCGGAGAGACCGTACATGTTAGTTGGACATGGTGTGCTCATAGCTCAGGCAGAAAAAGAATTGTTAGAATTTGTTGAAAAATCAGATATACCTGTTGCAACAACTTTGCTTGGTAAGTCTGCAATACCATGTGATCATTCACACAATGTAGGATGGCTTGGGATGCATGGGAATCTGGGTCCAAATATATTGACAAATAAAGCAGATGTCATACTTGCAATTGGTATGCGTTTTGATGATCGAGTAACAGGTCGATTATCTGATTATGCAAAACAGGCAAAGATCATTCATATAGATATTGATCCTGCTGAATTAAATAAAAACGTAAAAGTGGAAATTCCTATAGTAGGTGATGCGAAGATAGCTCTATGTGAATTAACAAAGCATATAGAAAAAAAATCTCATTCAACATGGAGAGATGAATTTCACACATTTTATGAACAAGAAAAAGAAAAGGTAATCAATGCTGAGACAAAACCAACAAATGGAAAAATAAAGATGGCTGAGGCAATACATGTCTTATCCGAATTAACAAAGGGAGAAGCGATCATAGTAACAGATGTGGGACAACACCAAATGAAGACATCACAACATTATTTTTTTAAACATCCACGTACCTTTGTAACTTCTGGTGGAGCAGGTACGATGGGATATGGCGTCCCTGCAGCTATTGGTGCAAAGTTTGCATTTCCTAATAAGCAGGTGATTGCAATAGTAGGTGATGGGGGATTCCAAATGACAATACAAGAATTAGGAACAATTTTACAAGAAAAATTACCAGTCAAAATAGTAATATTAAATAATAATTTTTTGGGCATGGTTCGTCAGTGGCAACATATGTTTTTTGATGAACGATATTCTTATGTAGATCTAATAAATCCTGATTTTGTCAAAGTTGCAAATGCGTATGATATAAAAGCAGAAAAAGTAGAACATAGAGAAGATTTGAAATCAGCATTCATACGAATGTTAGATTCTAAGGATGCGTATATAGTAAATATTATAGTAGAGCAAAAAGAAAATGTATTCCCTATGATGCCTGCTGGAGCAAGCGTCGAAGAAATACGAACAGAATAATGCATGATATTACACAATATTTTTTTTATTTTAAAAAATTATGAGATATACAATTATCGCTTTTACTCATAACACACCGGGAGTGTTAAATAGATTGTCTGATGTATTTTTAAGAAGGAAAATAAATGTTGAGAGTCTCACTGTTTCAGAGACAGAACGTAAAGGAATTTCAAGATTCACTATTACCATTGAAGCAGATGATCAAACTATAGAGAAGATAGTTAAACAGCTTTATCGGGTCATTGAAGTATATAAATCGATGGAGAAGAAAGATGATGAGTTGATATTTAAAGAGATTGCATTTATTAAAGTTACGACAAAAAATCCAGAAAAACGTCGTGAAGTAGAAGATTTAGTCTCACTATTTAGTGGAAAAGTAATATATGTTACTGACGACAGTTTGGTAGTGGAAAAGACTGGTAGTGAGGATCAGATAAACTCTCTATATATATTACTCAAACCCTTTGGAATTCGTGAATTTGTCCGATCAGGAAGGATTGCAGTTCTAAAAGGAGATATAGAGTTTGAAGGGAAATTTGCATCTCTAAAAAAAGGAGTATCACATACTGCTTCATCGATAGAGGTATCTGCTATTAAGCGAATTGAATTAATGGCAAGATCAAAAGAAGGTGTGATCTCATTAGCACAAGGAATTCCCTCATTTGCTACACCAAAACATATTTGTGATGGAGCTATTGATGCGATTAATAAAGGATTGGCTGATAAATATACAACAGGGTATGGTATTCAGGAATTAAGGGACGCAATAAGTAAAAAAATAAAAAAAGATAATAATATTGATGCAAATTCTGATCAAGTGATTGTAACTCATGGAGCTATAGAAGCATTAATGGCCATTTTTATGTCGCTCATGAATCCAGAAGATGAATTAGTTGTTTTATCACCAGATTATGCTACGCATATTACTCAGACCAGAATTGCAAAACATGGTGGAAAGCCTATTTATGTAGCTCTTAATGAAACAGATAGAGGTTGGGAATTCGATCCCAAACAACTCGAAGGCGCAATCACACAAAATACAAAAGCAATATTAGTTACAAATCCTTGTAACCCAACAGGAAAGGTGTATACACAAATAGAATTAAAAGAGATCGCACGTATAGCAATAAAATATAATTTATATATTATCACAGATGAGATATATGAATATTTTATCTACGATGGAAGAAAACATATTAGCATTGGAAGTTTTCCTGAAGTCAAAGATCGAACGATTACTATACAAGGAGTTTCTAAATCATATGCTATGACGGGATGGAGAATTGGGTATATTATTGCAAGCAAAGAAATTACTAAACAGATCTTTAAGTTGCATGATAGCTTTGTAACCTGTCCTACTGCTGTTTCACAATATGCTGCATTATCCGCAATCCAAGGAGATAAAAAGGATGTGGAATATTTCAAAAATCAGTTTGAAAAGCGACGTGCAATAGTGATGGAAGAATTATTAAAAACAGATAAATTAAGTTTAGTTCAACCAGAGGGAGCATATTATGCATTTATAAAAGTAAACTTTGAGATTGAAGATTACGATTTTGCAGTAGAACTTGTGAATAATGCTAAGGTTGCAGTGGTTCCCGGATCTGCGTTTGGTCTTGGTGGTGAAAATCATTTACGCATCTCTTACGGATGTGAGGAAGATCAATTGAGAGAAGGAATGAGACGATTAGTTACATATGTAAATGGCTTAGTATGATTAAAGCAGTATTTTTGTCAACCGTGTATTTAGGCATTGCTTATATATTTACTTTTTCTAAGTGGTCAATAAAGATACATCAAGGAAAAAACAAAATATTAAAAGTAGCAGTATTTATATTAGGGACACTTTTCACATTAATCGGAACAATGAATCTGATTAATTTAGTATTACTTATTTTAATTTTTATTAAATCAGTATTGTATTTTTAGAATTGTTTTGAGTTTTGATCTTCGGAATTCGATATTATTAATTTGTTTTATTTTTATGGCTCAGATGAATTTTGGAGGCGTTGTTGAAAACGTCGTAACCCGTGAAGAATTTCCTTTGGAAAAAGCAAAGGAAGTATTAAAAAAAGAGACCGTTGCTGTCATTGGCTATGGCGTGCAGGGACCTGCTCAAGCTTTAAACATGCGTGATAATGGACTTAATGTGATAGTCGGTCAGCGCAAAGGTGGCAAGTCATGGGATAAAGCAGTTGCAGATGGATGGGTAGAAGGTAAAACATTATTTGAAGTAGAAGAAGCATCAAAAAAAGGATCGATCATTTGTTATCTTTTATCAGATGCAGGACAAATTCAATCATGGCCAACTATCAAAGCACAACTTACAAAAGGGAAGGCTCTTTATTTTTCACATGGATTTGGTATTACGTACAAAGAACAAACAGGCATTATTCCTCCTACTGATGTAGATGTGATTTTAGCAGCACCAAAGGGATCAGGTCGTACCGTTCGTAAAGCTTTTCAATCAGGTAAAGGAATAAATTCCAGTTATGCCATATTTCAGGATGCCACTGGCAAAGCTAAAGATCGTGTTCTAGCTATGGGTATCGGTGTTGGATCTGGTTATCTTTTTGAAACAACATTTGAAAAAGAAGTCTATTCTGATTTGACAGGTGAGCGAGGAGTGCTCATGGGTGCAATTGCAGGATTGATGGAAGCACAATACGAATTATTACGCAAAATGGGACATAGTCCATCAGAAGCATTTAATGAAACTGTTGAGGAAGCCACTCAGAGTTTGATCCCATTGATCGGTGAAAATGGTATGGATTGGATGTTTGCAAATTGTTCAACAACGGCTCAACGTGGAGCTCTTGATTGGAAGGGTAAATTCAAAAAGGCTACAGAACCAGTCTTTGAAGAATTGTACGAAAGTGTGAAAACAGGAAATGAAGCACGTATAACGATTGAAGCAAATAGTAAAACTGATTATCGCGAAGGATTAAAGAAAGAACTTGATACCATTGCCAATTCTGAAATGTGGAAAACAGGAAAACAAGTTCGTGCATTAAGACCAGAAAATCAGAAATGATTGTTAATCCCCTCACTTTGTGGGGGGAAAACAGAGGTTTAGAATGAGTTCTAGATCTCTGTTTTATAATTTTCAAGCGATATATGAATAATCGAGTATATGTCTTTGATACGACGCTGAGAGATGGGGAACAAGTCCCAGGCTGTCAGTTAAATACGGTAGAAAAAATTGAAGTAGCAAAATCGCTTGAACTTCTAGGTGTAGATGTTATTGAAGCAGGATTTCCAATTTCTAGTCCTGGAGATTTTAAATCAGTAGTGGAGATTTCTAAGGCAGTATCTAATCCTATCATTTGTGGATTAACCAGAGCAGTGAAGGCTGATATTGAATGTGCTTCTGAAGCTCTGAAGTTTGCTAAAAGAAAACGGATCCATACTGGTATTGGCGCTTCTGATATGCATATAAAGCATAAATTTAAGTCAACTCGAGAAGAGATCCTAGTGAGAGCAGTTGAAGCAGTGAAGTATGCTAAATCATTTGTAGAGGATGTTGAATTTTATGCTGAAGATGCAACGAGAGCAGATATTGAGTTTTTAGCAAAAATGGTTGAAGCAGTTATTTCTGCTGGTGCAACGGTTGTTAATATACCAGACACAATTGGATATTGTTTACCTCATGAGTATGGAGAGAAAATAAAATACCTTGTTGAACATGTAAAAAATATTGACAAGGCAATTATTTCTGCACATTGTCATAATGATTTAGGTATGGCAACAGCAAATACGATAGCTGGTGTATTAAATGGAGTGCGACAAGTGGAAGTAACGATGAATGGTATTGGTGAACGTGCAGGAAACACATCATTAGAGGAAGTTGCAATGACATTAAAGACACATAAAAGTTATGGTTTTGAAACAAATATAAATACAAAACAAATAATGAATGTAAGTAGATTAGTTTCTCGGCTCATGAGAATGCCAGTACAAGCAAATAAAGCAATTGTTGGTCGCAATGCATTTGCACATTCTTCCGGAATTCATCAAGATGGAGTTTTGAAAAATCGTGAAAATTATGAAATCATAGATCCAGCAGATGTAGGAGTTGTATCAGCAATTATTTTGACTGCAAGATCTGGAAGAGCGGCATTAAAACATCATTTAGAGCAAATAGGATACTCTGTTGATCAAGAAAAGTTAGATGAAGTGTATAAAGCGTTTTTGATTCTTGCAGATAAGAAAAAAGAAATTGGTCAGGAAGACCTGCACATTTTAATGGGAAGTGATGCTACCTTAAAAAAAATTGAACTAAAAATGGTTGAGGTAATATGTGGCGAGCCCTTGACACCTATGGCAACTGTAAAAATCATCTTAAACGGTAAAGAAATGCAGTCTTCGAAGACGGGAAATGGTCCAGTGGATGCAGCATTTGTAGCGATAAATGAGATGATACAAAAGGAAGTAACACTCGAAGAGTTTTTGGTTCAGGCTATTACAAAAGGAAGCGATGATACAGGGAAAGTTCACATTCAACTTAGTTCAAAGGGATCAATATATTATGGATTCGGAGCTGATACAGACATTATTGTTGCATCAGTTAAAGCCTATATAGACGGTCTAAATAAAATTTTATAAACTTTTATGAATATTTCGATTCAAGAAATAAATAAGGCATCAGAGTTATTGAAAGGTATTGTACACAAAACACCTCTTCAGTATTCAAAACGATTATCAAAAAAATATAATGCAGATATTTATATTAAGCGAGAAGATTTACAGGAAGTGAGATCATTCAAAATTCGAGGAGCATACAATAAAATTGCATCTCTTACAGATGAAGAAAAAAAGCGAGGTGTTGTTACTGCAAGTGCAGGAAACCACGCGCAAGGAGTAGCATATGCCTGCTCTGCTTTGAAGATAAAAGGAGTAATCTTTATGCCTGCTACAACACCGAGACAAAAGGTAGAAAAAGTGCAATATTTTGGAGATACGTTTGTTGAAATTCAATTAACAGGAGATACATTTGATGCATCTAAGATAACCGCAGAAACGTATTGCAAAGAACACAATGCTATTTTTGTCCATCCATTTAATGATCCATTGGTTATCGCAGGTCAGGGAACAGTTGCTCATGAATTTTATAATGATCTTGATGGAAAAGTTGATGTAGTAGTGGTGCCAATAGGTGGAGGTGGGTTAATATCTGGCGTTGCTTCATACATTAAACAATCAAATAGTAAAATAAAAGTAATCGGGGCTGAACCAGATGGAGCAGCAGAGATGCTTGAAGCGAGAAAAGCAGGTAAAGTAGTAACACTTGATAAAATTGATACATTTGCAGATGGTGTTGCAGTAAAAACAGCAGGAGATTTGACATTTTTGTTATGTGAAAAATATGTTGATGATATCATTTCTGTTCCTGAAGGAAAAATTTGCACAGAGATGATTGAGTTATATCAGAAAGATGGTATTATTGCAGAACCAGCAGGAGCGGTCTCTATAACAGCACTTGACAGTATTAAACACGAAATAAAAGGAAAGACCGTTGTTTGTATATTGAGTGGAGGAAATAATGATATATCCCGATATGCAGAGATAATTGAACGTAGTCTTTTATATAAAGGATTAAAACATTATTTTATAGTTGAATTTGCACAAAAACCAGGTCAGCTTCGGGCTTTTTTACATGATTGTTTGGGCCCTGACGACGATATAACACTATTTGAATATTATAAGCGAAATAATAAAGAAAAAGGACCCGCATTAGTTGGTATTGAATTAAAATACAAGGATGATTTATATCCATTACTTGAACGCTTGGAAAAAATAGGAATTAATATAAGAAAAATTACACCAGATGATTTAAGTTATCATCTATTAGTAAGTTAACTATGCAATTAACTAAGTTTGGACAAAAATATACACAAATGTCAGGCATACATCAGTTGATGGATGATCTTGGCAAAGCTATGTCTGGACAACAAAATATGAAAATGCTTGGTGGTGGCAATCCTGCTCATATTCCAGAAATCGATTTATTGTGGAGGGAACAAATGAATATCATTCTCAATACATCAAATGAATTTGAGTCGATGATTGGTAACTATACCACACCTCAAGGAGATATTACATTTATACAAGCAATGGTTGATTTTATAAATTGCCAATATCAATGGGGTATTACAAACAAAAATATATCAATACTCAATGGAAGTCAAACTTCCTTTTATTTTCTGTTTAATTTGATTGCAGGCACGATGTCGAATGGTTCAAAGAAAAAAATATTACTTCCTATTGTGCCTGAATATATTGGATATGCTGATCAATGTATAGAAGAAGATTCTCTTGTAGGTGTTAAACCACTTATAGAACATATTGATAAACACACATATAAATATAAAATTAATTTTGAATCCTTGAATGTTATAGATGACATTGGAGCAATTTGTATTTCTCGACCAACGAATCCCACAGGAAATGTTATTACTGAGGAAGAAGTAACGAGATTGGCCGAGATAGCAGAAAAAAATCATATTCCATTTATTCTTGATAATGCATATGGGTTACCCTTCCCCTCTATTATTTTTACTGAAGCAAAACCGATTTGGACACATAACATGATTTATGTGATGAGTTTATCTAAATTAGGATTACCATCAACTCGTACCTCTATTGTTATTGCAAATGAAGAAATATCACATGCTCTCTCAAGTATAAATGCAATAGTTTCACTTTCAACAGGAACATTGGGACAGCATTTAGTAACTCCAATACTACAGTCCGGACGTATTACCGATATAGCTCAAAATATAATAAGGCCGTATTATCAAAAAAAATCAGAGCATGCTATAAAAATATTAAAAGATGTAATTAGAGATGATATTCCGTATCATATTCATAAAAGTGAAGGGGCATTATTTATATGGTTATGGTGTGAACATTTATCAATCTCCTCTCAAGAGTTATACCAAAGTTTAAAACAAAAAGGTGTGTTAATTGTTCCCGGACATTACTTTTTTCCAGGATTTGATGAAGAATGGCAACATAAAAATGAATGTATCCGTATATCGTATGCAATGGATGAAAAAATAGTTGAAGAGGGTTTAATAATAATTGGAAATGAAATAAATAATTTATATTAGTTACAATTTTTATTTACGACTATGAAAAGCGATGATTGTTGTGGAGGAAGCTGTGGGAATTGTTGTTGTGGATCTAATAAAAAGGAAGCTGTGAATGAAGGAATTGCAAATGTTCAAAAGCGCGGAAGTCGCATAGTCGCAGAAGGAATACATATGTTACCAGCAGCATCATTGATGATAGCAGCAGGAGTAATAGAAAAAATCTCTGATAGAAAAAAGCCTTTTGTTACAGTAATCAATTCATATACAACTCAAATTCCGGGACATGCACATCTTAATGTTTTAGGTGAAAAAATGGTTACTGCATTAAAAGCAAAAGGGTATAACGTGTGGTATGCAAATATTGGAGGAGCCGTTGATGATGGAATTGCGATGGGACATTTTGGAATGAAGTATTCATTACCTTCTCGCGAACTTATTACAGATCAGATCGAAACAATTATTGGAGCTCATCCATGTGATGCGTGGGTTGGTATTGGTAACTGCGACAAAATAGTTCCTGGTATGTTAAACGCAATGGTTCGTATTGATATTCCGGCAATTTATTTAAGTGGTGGACCAATGTTAGCGGGTCAAAATGGAACAGATTTGATTACGGTTTTTGAAGGAGTTGGTAAGCATGCATCAGGAAAAATGACCGAAAATGAGCTTGAAAAATTGGCAGGTTCTGCATGTCAAACATGCGGAAGTTGTGCAGGAATGTTTACTGCAAATTCTATGAACTGTCTTGCAGAGGCTATCGGATTAGCTCTTCCTGGGAATGGAAGTATTCCAGCAGCACGATGGACAAACAAAGAAAAAACAGAATGGGAAGTAAATCCAGAAAGAGTAGATCTTGTTGAAAAAGTTGCTACAGCAATTGACTTTGTATTAAAGAATGATATTCGACCAAGTGATATCGTTACACAAGAATCTCTTGATAATGCATTTATTCTTGATCTTGCAATGGGAGGATCAACGAATACTGTATTACATACTTTAGCTCTTGCGCGTGAAGCAGGGATAGAATATGAATTAAATCGATTGAATGAATTATCTGCCGTTACTCCAAATGTGTGTAAAGTTTCACCTTCGAGACCCGATGTACATGTAGAAGATGTGCACCGAGTAGGTGGAATTGCTGCAATATTAAAGGCAATTCATGTAGATGGTCGTGCACCATTAAATCTTGATTTACAAACATGTACAGGATCACTAGAAGATTATGTGATGAATGCCCCAGATCCTGATGGTGATGTTATTAGAACAGGAGAAAATGCATTTACACAAACGGGAGGACTAGCAATCTTGTATGGAAATATTGCACCAGAAGGTGGAGTGGTAAAAACTGCTGGAGTTGATAAAGATATGATGCAATTTACCGGAACCGCAAAGTGCTATGATTCTCAAGAGGATGCATTAAAAGCAATATTAAAAGGAGAAGTTATTGATGGTAATGTAGTTGTTATCCGATATGAAGGTCCAAAGGGTGGTCCGGGAATGCAAGAAATGCTATCACCAACATCAGCCTTAAAAGGCCGAGGTATTCGATCTGCATTGATCACAGATGGTAGATTTTCGGGAGGAACACGAGGTCTTTGTATCGGACATATTTCGCCCGAAGCAGCATCTGGGGGAACAATTGCAATTATAAAAGATGGGGATGTTATAGAGATTGATGCTGAAAAGCGAACGATGAATGTACAAATTTCAGATAAAGAAATTGAAGAAAGAAAGAAAAAACTTCCTGTATTTATTCCAAAAATAAAAAGAGGCTGGTTAGGTAGATATGCACAACACGTCTTGAGTGCGAATACTGGGGCAGTGATGGATAACACATAAATAAATTAATAATTAAGTATTGCGAATAAAAATTATGAAGATCTAAAAAGTATTTGATTTATAAATTTATTATTCCTATGAAAATAGTTCAAGCATCAGATGCTCCAGTTGCGGTTGGGCCCTATTCAGTAGCGATTGAAGCGAATGATTTTATTTTTACGGCAGGTCAAATTGGACTTGATCCAAAAACAAATTTAGTAGTTGAAGGTCTTGAAGCTCAAACAAAACAACTACTTAGTAACTTAAAGTCAGTTCTTGAATCTGGTGGCTCTGATCTTGAACATGTAGTAAAAACAACAGTGTTTTTGAAAAATATGGGTGATTTTGCAAAGATGAATGATATATATGCAACATATTTTTCAGATCATAAACCTGCTCGTTCAACAGTTGGCGTAGCCGATTTACCAAAAGGTGCTTTGATAGAAATTGAAGTAATAGCAATTAGAAAAATGTAATTATATATTTAAACAATCAACTCATATGTCCAATCCAAAAACAATGTTTGAAAAAATCTGGGAGAGTCATGTTGTGTATGAAAAAGAAGGCTATCCAGCTATGTTATTTATTGATGCACATTTAGTTCATGAAGTTACGAGCCCTCAAGCTTTTGATGGATTACGTAAACGAAATATCCCAGTATTCAGAACAGATAGAACTTGGGCGACAGCAGATCATAATGTTCCAACGAAAAATCAACATTTGCCAATTAAAGAATTATTATCAAAAAAACAAGTTGAGATGCTCATATCAAATTGTAAGGAATTTGATGTTCGATTATATGGTCTTGGTCATCCATGGCAAGGAATTGTACATGTGATTGGTCCAGAACTTGGCATTACTAAACCCGGAATGACTATCGTATGTGGTGATAGTCATACGTCAACTCATGGAGCTTTTGGTAATATTGCGTTTGGAATAGGAACCTCAGAAGTAGAGCAAGTACTTGCAACTCAATGCATATTGCAATATAAACCTAAGACTATGAAGATTGAAGTTAATGGAATGTTAAAAAAAGGAGTATCAGCAAAAGACCTTATATTATATGTTATTTCTAAGCTATCTGCATCAGGTGGAACAGGATACTTTGTTGAATATACTGGAGACGCCATACGTTCATTGACGATGGAAGGTCGTATGACAGTATGTAATATGAGTATCGAAATGGGAGCTAGAGGAGGTATGATAGCTCCTGATGAGACAACATTCGACTATATGAAAGGTAGAGAATTTGCACCTAAAGGAAAAGAATGGGATGATGCGATTATCTATTGGAAAACATTACCAACTGACGAAGGAGCAACATTTGATAGAGTAGAAACTTTTAATGCAGAGGACATTAAACCAATGATTACATATGGAACAAATCCGGGAATGGGCTCATCAGTCTCTGGTCATATTCCGACGGAAAGTGAATTATCTAATGATAGTGATAAAAAACAATTGAAAAAATCTCTTGCATATATGGGGTTACAAGAAGGTCAAAAAATAGTTGGACAAAAAGTGGATTATGTATTTATTGGAAGTTGTACAAATGCCCGTATTGAAGATTTTAGAGAAGCAGCAAAAATACTAAAAGGTCGCAAAAAGGCAGAGAATATTGAAGCATTTCTTGTGCCGGGCTCATATCAAGTGATGCAACAGGCAAAAAAAGAAGGTCTTGATACAATATTTGAAGAGGCGGGATTTGAGCTTCGTGAGGCTGGATGTTCTGCATGTCTTAGTATGAATGAGGATAAAATTCCTGCAGGAAAATATTGCGTATCAACATCAAATCGTAATTTTGAAGGACGACAAGGACCGGGTGCTCGTACTATGTTAGCAAGTCCGCTAACCGCTGCAGCAACAGCAATTAAGGGAGTTATTGCAGACCCAAGAGAATATATTAAATAATTTCAAATAGTAAATTTATTATTACTTATTAGTAACTTCAATATGGATAAAAAAATTTTAAAAATTATTTCAACAGCAGTCCCATTAGTAGTGGAAAATGTAGATACAGATCAGATTATTCCAGCTCGATTTTTGAAGGCAACTACTCGTGAAGGCTTTGGAGAAAATCTATTTAGGGATTGGAGATATAATCCTGATAATTCGCTAAAAACAGATTTTGTTTTGAATAGTTCTGTTTATAAAGGAACTATTTTAGTTGCAGGAAAAAATTTTGGATGTGGTTCAAGCCGTGAACATGCGGCTTGGGCTCTGTATGATCATGGGTTTCGAGTTGTTGTCTCTAGTTTTTTTGGAGATATTTTTAAGAATAATGCACTAAATAATTTTTTATTGCCTGTCGTAGTAGCGCAAGATTTTCTCGATGCACTATTGGAAAAAATTCAAAAGGAACCAAACACCGAAGTAACGATAGATTTAGAAAAACAAACAATCTCAGTAACAGGCACAACAATGAGTCAGTCATTTGATATAAACGAATATAAAAAAGTATGTTTAATCAATGGATATGATGATATTGATTATATGTTAAGTAACAAAAAAAACATTGAAGAGTTTGAGGAAAAAAGATCAAATGATTTTTCACTAGAGTAAAAAACAATTTACATCATATTATAAAATAATGCTGAAATAGCATTATTAGCTATTTTTTGATATTTATTTTGTTACCAAAGCGTTTCTTTATAAGGATAACAATTGCAAGTATTGGTATCCATACGAAGCCAAATACCAATATCCATATGGCAAATGTAGCAATTCCAACACCAAAACCCTTAAGAGCATCAAATGCTTCTTCAAACACTCCTTTTACGTTCCATTTTTCGTTGGGATTTTGAGATAGTGCTCCATCACGAGTAGTAAATGTTACGGTGATGTGAGAATATTTGGAGATTTCTTTGATGTAACGTTGTTGTCCTGTTAATGTATCAATTTGTTCTTGAAGACTAAATATTTCTTTTTGAACATTAAGAATATCTTCTGTCGTAATTGCTTTACGCATAATTTCTTCAAAACGATTTTTATTTTCTGTAAGTAAATTCATTCGTGCTTCAATATCTTGATATTGGGCTGTTAAGTCTTGTGCTGATGTGTTTTCGAAAATAACTTTTTTACCTAGATCTCGAAGAAATGAAACTATCTTTTCTGCTTTGTCTGATGGTACTCTAATACTCATATCGCCGTTTGCATCACCAACAGGATTGCTCATGTTGCTTGATACAACAAATCCACCTACTTGAATAACTTGAGCATTTACTTGTTGAAGCGTTTCTCTCATATCGTTTATGACTAAAGAGAGATAATACTCTTTAGATACTTTACGTTCTTGTGATGTAGTAAATGTGTCGTTTCCTGATAATGGCGCAACAGGAGACATTGTACTGATTTCTTGTTTGAGAGAGGTATTACGTGAATCACTCATCGGAGATATGCCGATAGTTTTAGAATCTTGATATGAGTTTCTTGAAGTTGATCCGATGATGATAGATAATACAAAGACAAGTGGTGTTAATAGGATAATAATGACAACTATTAATAAGCTTGACAATTTATGAGCTAATATCCAGTTTTTCATATTTATAAATATATTCATTACTAATTTTATAACAAATTAAGTATTATTTGTATTGCATTTTCAACTGAATTGGCTTCAATATAAGCTCCTGATGCATTTTTATGTCCTCCGCCACCTATTTTAGATGCAACTTGATTTACATCGTATTCTGGATTTCTTGATCGGAAAGAAATTCTAAATTTTTTTGGAGATTTTTCGATGATAGTTATTCCCACATCGGTGCCGTTAATACTTTGTATATATCGTTTTAATAAGGATGATTTATCATCTTCATTTACATACATGATCCAATCTTCATAAGGAATTGCGATAATAAGTGCTTTTTTATCTTCAAATATCTGTGCCTTTCCAAGAGCGTAAGATATGAATTGAATATCGCGAAAGTCCATATTTTTTTGAATATTTGTCGTTATTTCTTCGTATCTTGCTCCTAGATCAATTAGTTTTGCAGTTACAGTAAATGGCTCTGAAGATTTGGCATGTGAAAAAAATCCTGAATCGGTTGCTAAACCAGTAAGAAGGCATGTTGCGATATCAGGTGTTATATCTATTTGAGCCTCTAAAAAAATTCGATACAACAATATCGTAGTTGAGATAGCAGAGGAATCACGATACCAGATATTACCCCAATCATTTTCAGTTATGTGATGATCAATAGAAATAATTTTGAGAGATTCGGGAAAAGTAAAAGTATCACCTATCATTTTGGCATCTCTCATATCGAGTGCCCAATAGAGTTTGTAATTATTCCATCCATTTTCTGATGGTCTCCGCGTTATAATTTCCTTTGTCGAAGGTAAAAATTGTAAATATTGTGGAACAGGATCATTTGAATAAATATGTACTGTATGTCTAAAACTTTTTAGCACTTCATAAAGGGCTAAATTACTTCCTATAGAATCACCATCAGGATTGCGGTGAAGTGTCAAGATGCTCGTCGAAGGGGTTTGTAAGTGTTCAATTATTTTCTGTAAATGTGTATTCATAGGTTCTTTATTATAGTGTATTTGTTTGTTATAATGATTCAATTAAATTTATTTAATATATTATGAAAAAACAAATAGCGGTATTAGCAGGGGATGGTGTCGGACCAGAAGTTACGAAAGAAGCAGTAAAAGTATTAAAAAAAGTTGCAAAAAAATTTAGTCATGATTTTTCATTTAAGGAAGGACTTATTGGCGCTATTGCAATTGATACGGTCGAAAATCCTTATCCAGATGAAACGCATAAACTATGCTTAGAATCAGATGCTGTATTATTTGGAGCAATAGGTGATCCACGATTTGATAATAATCCAAAAGCAAAAGTTCGACCTGAACAGGGACTATTAAAGATGCGCAAAGCACTCGGATTATATGCGAATGTTCGACCAATAATTGCATTTGAAGGATTTACATCAAAATCTCCGTTAAAAGCAGAAATTATTGAAGGTGTTGATTTTATTGTGATTCGCGAATTAACAGGTGGAATATATTTTGGTGAACCTCGGGGAAGAAGTGAAAATGGAGAAAAAGCATTTGATACCTGTGTATATTCAAAGGATGAAATTTTAAGAGTTTCAAAGTTTGCTTTTGATCTCGCAATGAAACGAGGAAAGAAAATTACGGTAGTAGATAAAGCAAATGTTCTTGCAACTTCACGATTATGGCGAGAAACTACTCAAGAATTTGCAAAACAATATCCAGAAGTAACAGTAGATTATATGTTTGTTGACAATGCATCAATGCAAATTATTAAGCGTCCTAGTGTTTTTGATGTTGTGTTAACAGAAAATATGTTTGGTGATATTCTGACAGATGAAGCTTCTGTCATAACAGGATCACTCGGTATGTTGCCATCTGCATCCATTGGTGAAAGAACCGCTGTGTATGAGCCAATTCATGGATCATATCCAAAAGCAAAAGGTACTAATACTGCAAATCCAATAGGTGCAATTCTTTCAGCTGAAATGTTATTGCGATATAGTTTTGAGATGCACAAAGAAGCAGATGTCATCAATCAGGCTGTTATTGCAGTATTAACATCAGGTAAAGGCACAAAAGATATTGTAGACGCTAATCCTATTTCAACATCTGAAATGGGTGATGCAGTAATAAATATGATCTAAAGATAGAAGCGATACGAACTATTTATAGTGATAATTGAAAAAACCAAGATATTCTATTTTCATAGCGCAACTTCTGATTATGTTGGAATATCCACAAGCCATAAACATAAATGTTCCACCGAATCTATCATGGACTTCGGATTTAGCTTATAGAGAAGGTCAAGATCAAGAAGAATTGGGAATGATGGCAGAACCAGTGGGTATGAATAATACCAAGAGTTGGATACAATATTGGAGAAAAAAGCCTGCAGATAATCCATTGCCTTTTTCTGTAACTTTTGCTTCAGTCCTCGACTGTTTATATCATGCAGATGCACATGGTATGAACTATATGCATAGTTTACGATGTGGTAAAAAGTTGGTTCGGTTAGCTAGAAAATCAAAAGATTTTATACGAGATTACTGTAGAGAAACTAGATATATATTTGACTATACAGAGGGAGATTTATTAATTGCGGGGATGCTACATGATATTGGTAAAGATGGAATTGATCCAAAGATATGGGATGATCCGGGATCTTTGTCATGGACCATCAAAAATGATTTTTCATCAAAACATCCACTAATAGGATATCATAGACTAATGGGTCTCATGAGAAGAACTGATGTTACTGAAAGAAAAGCATACGAAGCCTCATCCATTGCTAGTTTACAGCACCATGAGTTTTGGAAAGGTACTTATGTAAACCCTATGGATGATAGAGAAAGAGTAGGTTATCCGTATATGCTAAGAGGATTGAATATTCACCCCATGGGATTATTACTTTTATTAATTGATGTAGATGATGCGATGAGAAGTACTCGAGCATATAAACAGAATATGGAAGACTATATGGTTGGCAATAGTATGCGCTCACAATTATTGACTACTGGAGCTGCTCATCCAAGTTTAGCTGATGCATATAATGACTTTATAGTGAATAGAGATTATGTTATGCCACAAGGGTTTGCGCCAGAAGCAAACGAATTTGCTCATATTCATCCACAAATAGGATTATCTGTGTCTCGCTCAAGTGGAATATATTCTGATTATTTAATGCCTGATCAGGTATACAACTATATAATAAACAATGGATATTTTGGTCGTACAATATTATGCTAATTTCTTAAAAGATATTTTATCAAACCCACACAATCCCTGTAAAACTTTTGGGATTTTGATACTTCCATCTTCTTGTTGATAGTTTTCTAGTATTGCAATCAAGATACGAGGTGAGGCCAGTGCTGTATTGTTATACGAATAACAATATTCTGTTTTACCTTCTGAATTTCGATATTTTATATTTAATCGACGGGTTTGAAAATCACCCATAATTGAATTAGACATAGTTTCTCCATAATCATTGCGACTTGGCATCCATGTTTCAGTATCATATTTTTTCATTTGAGGTTCGCCCATATCACCTGTACACATAAGTAACACACGATATGGTAGATCGAGAGATTCTAAGATGCCCTCAGCATTTTTTTGAAGTTCTTCATGCAGATCGCGCGCTTGAGTGATATCATTTTTTCCAATAATAACTTGCTCAATTTTCCAGAATTCGTGTACACGATATAATCCTTTTGTATCTTTGCCATATGCTCCTGCTTCTTTTCTAAAGCATGGAGAAAATGCTACAAATTTTTTTGGTAGATCTGCTTCATTTAATATTTCATCTGAATAGTAAGATGTTACTGGTACTTCGGCTGTTCCTGCAAGATACGAATCATCATCATTTGTTTTGTATACTTCTGGTTCACCCCATGGAAATTGTCCTGTTCCAAATAGTGTAAATCCTTTTACAATCGAAGGGGCTATTATTGGTGTGTATCCTTTTTTACTAAGTTGTTGTAGGACATAAAACATGAGTCCAACATGAAGTGATGCAAGCTGATTTTTAAGAAAATAACCACGAGATCCTGATACTTTCGATGCCCTTTCAAAATCTATCAAATCGAGTGCAATTCCAAGATCAATATGTGATTTTGGTGTGAATTTAAATTGCGTAGGCTCTTTCCATGTTTTTATGATTTTGTTATCATTTGAATCTTTGCCGATGGGCACTTCATCAAGTGGTATATTTGGTACTTTTGAAATTTCAGTTTGAATAGTAGCTTCAATAGCATTAAGTTTTTCTTCGATAATTTTAAGTTCATTTTTTATAGCAATTCCACGTTCTTTTACTTCTGAAGTGAAGGTGGATTTGGCCAATACATTTCGTTCTTCTCGTAATTTTTGCACCTGTTGAATTATTTCTCGGCGTTGGATATCGAGTGTTAGTATTTTATCAATATCTACTTCTCGATTCTTATTTTTTGAAGCTAATTTTACCTTCTCAACATTTTCACGAATATAATCTATTGATAGCATATGAACCTATTATATACCCGTTTTATATCGAAGTAAAGATGTTAGTTAAGTGTATAATATGTTAAGATAATCAAGTAC
>JBAXPW010000005.1:0-41256 GCA_037132015.1 Candidatus Roizmanbacteria bacterium | reverse complement strand
ATTATTTAATTTTGATATAGTTTGATGTATGACATTTTCATTTCGGTTTGACAGTGATTATATATCCTCGGGTCGATATTGTAATGCTTCTGCCACTGAAGTTGATTCTATTTTGTCTTCACCCTTTAAATCGGCAATCGTTCTTGCAACTTTTATCACCTTAAAATATGATCTTGCTGAAAGTGATAATTTTCGATAAGCCATTCGTAATAAATCCTCTGCGTCTTTTTCTAACTTACAGAATTGTTTTACTTGATGACTGGTCATCTCACTATTCATCACTATTTTTGTTCCTTGAAATCGAACCGTTTGTATTTCTCGAGCTTTTTGAACACGTTCTCTTATACTTAAACTATCTTCAGCATCAATATCACTCATTAGTTTTTCTTCATCAACCGGAGGAATTGTAATATGCAAATCAATCCGATCAAGTAATGGCCCTGAGAGTCTTTTTTGATACCTCAATATCGATCCTGATATGCAAATACATTTTTTTGTTGGATGTCCATAATTCCCACACGGACATGGATTGGATGCAGCAACTAATAAAAATCTGCACGGAAACCTCAAAGTACCTGCAGCACGCGATATCGTAACCTCACCATCCTCCATTGGTTGTCGTAATGACTCAAGTATTGATCGAGGAAACTCTGGAAATTCATCCAAAAATAGAATTCCTCGATGAGCTAATGAAATCTCACCCGGTCCCGGCATACTTCCACCACCTATGAGACCAATACGCGATGTTGTATGATGAGGAGAACGAAAAGGACGCTCTAATATAAATCCTTGATTAGATGTTTGTCCAATAACAGAATATATCTGAGAAACTTCCAATATTTCCTCGCGAACCATTTCAGGAAGAATCCCCGGAAATGCCCTTGATAATAATGTCTTTCCTGCACCGGGAACACCTTTTAAATGAATATTATGTCCACCCGCTCCTGCAATTTCCATTGCTCGTTTTGCTTGATATTGTCCTTTTATAGTCTTGAAGTCTATATATGTTGTGGTATTTTGCCGATTTTCAAGAGAGGTAATTGGAGATGGTGAGATCAATACCTCTTCATTTAAATGTAAAATTAATTCCTGTAATGTATTAACAGGTATAACAATAAATTCATGAAAATATGATGCTTCCAAAGCATTATCCAATGGAACATAAAGGGTATCTATATTTTGTTTACGAGCCATCAAAGCAATTGATATCACACCGGGAACTCTTCGAATTTTTCCATCAAGACTTAATTCACCAATAAAAAGACTGTGTATAATTTTATCCTGTTTGAGTGCTCCTGTCGAACAAAGTATCCCAATTGCCATAGGAAGATCAAATGCGGATCCTTGTTTTGGAATATCAGCGGGTGCAAGATTAATGGTAATACGTGAATCAGGCATCTCAAAACCAGAATTAAATATTGCAGATCTGATGCGATCTTTTGCTTCATCTACGCCTTTTGTTGGTAGACCAACAATAGTAAAAGTAGGAAATCCGCGCTCTGCTACATCAATTTGAGCATCAATTAATACACCTTCAAGACCAATAGTGGTACCTGTTTTTATAAAAGATAGCATGAAGATGCATTATATGCGAATGAGTATAAAATGTCAGTAGCGAATATGCTACAAAATTAACGACATAAATTATCACATATAGGGAACTTTTCCACGTTTTATAACATATATCGTCAGAATTGCCGTTGTAACTCCTAATAACACAAGAATTACCATAATGATGAGCACCATTTGAGAACTTCCAGTTTGATTTGCGACTAAGAGAGATGATTGATCTTCATTTGATTTATCTTGTTTATTTTCTATACCTAAATTATTCTTTTTATAAATTTTTTGCAGATCAGCTGAAGAAACTTTTTTACCGCTTTTATCAAGAAAATCAACGGGATTGTATGTTGCATTTATCATGGTATTTTGATTCTCTTGAATAAATTGTGTTGTTGAAATATCTAACTTAATACCTTCCTTAGATATGTATTTTATCTTGTATGGCATACTAGGCAGAACATCTGATGCAATTGAGAACTCACCATTTGCATTAGTATGAGTTGTATGAAATGGAACATTTGAAAAATCTGTATAGACCTGCACTGTACCATTTGATACTACTTTTCCGTTTATTTTTGCAACTCCTTGTAAGTTATTTGGAATTGGATCATGACGTAAAGTAACACGACCACTAATATTCTGAGCAGATGAAACATTTAAAAATGCACTTGTTGATGATAATTTAGGATACTGAGTAGGTATTAAAAAATCAGTAGTCAAATTGACTTTTTCAAACTCAACTTCGCCTAGATACTGAGATGGATCTGTCGAATTACCAGGAACTTCAAAAGAAAATAATCCCATCTTGTCTGTCTGTCCAATATAAGCCAGATCTCCTCTTGAAACAGTTGAACCACTTGATTTCAAATAATAAACACGAATAATACTGAATGGATGCGATACATTCCCATCATAACTAATAGATCCATTCATTTTTATTACATCAGTAAATAATGAAATAATCTTCAATGGATATGAGTTTCCAGTTCCATTAATTGGTCGCAAAGGTATATCGCGTTGTTCCATTTTTCCCTTTTGCGCAATATCTCTTCCCCGTTCTGCAGGATAAATATTAGAATAAATAAGTTTGTAATTTTTTTGAATAGTGCTCAAAGATGATATATCAAATGCATATTTAGAATCACTTTCAGGAGACAAACGATATAGTCCGTCGTTCACTATAAATGAAAAAACGCCCGCTGAATCTGTTCTAAAAGGATTTGCAATATTATATTCTGTTTGTTTGGCGTCTTTATATTCTCCATTATAATTTTTATAGAGATAAATGGATGATTGAGGTATCGGTTCTAACGAAAGACTATCAAACACACGACCAGTTGGATCCCAACTAATTGATGTACATCTTTCGGGACTACCTACAAAGGCTAAATTTGATTGTTGTAGAGCTCCAACACTATCTTTTACAACTGCGGTATCAGTAAAAGGCTGATATAATATAAATTTCCTTGGGATAAATTCTGTGGTACCACTTCCCCAAACAATATAGGGGTTTACATTTGATTCAATTTTCCCAATTTCATCAGCAATCAAAGAACGAATGGTAGAAGGTTGCATTTTTCCCGCTATATTTTTAAAAATATAATCAAACGTATAAGAAAATTTATTTTTAAGAGTATCTAGGTTGTTTATATTTTGATCACATAATTCTTTACTATTTTTTGATCCCGGAGCGAGAGTAACATCAGTAACATTTTGTAAGGAACAAAAAGCCTCTTTATCTAAATCTGCACTTCCAGTGGTACATATTTGTTTTCCATCTACACTAAAGCACTCAAGTATGTATGCTTTTGTATTCCGAGTAATAACCCCTTTATCTTTGGTGTATAAATTTGCAGAATGAAAGGGTAAAAAATAGTCTTCGGAAATATCTTTCTTAGTACATTTTGAGCCAACTTCCGTACAGGAAGTTGCTTCTAAACAAGCCGTTCTGACACCTATAACTGTAGATTGAGCTTGAGCTTTTATTGGAGTTAACAATAAAAAACTAATCAACAAAATTATATTTAACACTAATAATATTTCCTTACGCATACATCAACTGTAACTAATATTACCCAATATTGCAAGAATATAAATATTCTATTGTCAACATGTAAAAATTATATTATCATGAAATATGCACTTACATATACGATCTATAATAAGGGTTTCATTTTTTATAGTTTTTTTTCTTGCTATTGCTTTCTGCAAGCCAATATATGCAACAACGTATGATTTAATTGCGCCTTCTGGACAGCTCACTCGTGGACAAGATGTTCAGTTTGCCGTTACTATTGATACAGAATCAACAACACTAAAAACAGCATTGATGGGAATGACCTATGACACGCGATATCTTCAATATGTGTCAACTACTCCAGGAGATGCTATGACGACCGTTACTACAGAAACTCAAGCAGGAACTGCAACCGAGGGGCGACTTATTTTAAATGGTGCAAATTCAGCAGGATATTCAGGAAGTGGTACATTTGCTTTTATCACTTTTAAACTCATCGCCCAATCCGCAGGATCAACTCAATTATGTTCAATTTTTCAACCAACTACTCCTACATCACCTCCTGGTGTTCCAACATCACCTCCAGGTGTTCCAACATCACCTCCAGGTGTTCCAACATCACCTCCAGGTGTTCCAACTACCCCTCAAACAGTGACATCTGTTATTTCACAAATACCAAAATTAGGTGATGCCTCAAGCGTTAATACAACTGCTATCTTTGCCGTCATACTCTCATTTATTGCTCTAAGCACTTTTGTAACTAATAGAAGATCCGCTTTTAAAAAGTTAAATAAACATCGAGAGAAAAAGTAATCGTGAAATTTTACCTATAATATAATGCAATTTTTGAAACCATATATAGTCTTCTTCATTGGTATCATGTTGCTTTGTTTACAACTCACCATATTTGCTCCATTGACACGTGCTCAGGAAGTCAAACAAGACATTCGTATGGAAATTCGTGAAACTGAAAGTGATTCAGATCCTCGACTAAGTGTACGGCTTTGTAGTTTAGGAACTTGTCCAACAGGATTACAAAAAATTCTTGGCGATAAATGCGTATCTGATTTTAAAACATTTAAATCTGATCCATGGGAAAATCATATTTGGATAGAAGATCCTGAAGTTACTTCTCAAGGAAAAGCAGATGAACGTGCAAGACAATTTCTTTATTGGGTTGTCAATTCAAATGCTATTGATAATCATCTAGTTCTCAAACAAATCTGGAGCATGACAAGTGGTATTGCATATTTTTTTGTAATAATTGTTGCAGGTATAATTGGATTGGGATTTGTTATTGGACAACAAGCAAATTTTGATCTAAAAATCAGAATATGGCCAGCAGTCTGGAAAATAGTAGTGGCATTACTTTGGATTGCGTTTTCGGCTTCAATTGTATTAATCCTAATACAACTTTCTGAGTTATTGATGAAATTTTTCATGGAAAATCTTGGTGGAAAAGATCTATTCAATATTTATTTTAACGCAACTTCTCAAGAATCTAATTATCAAAAATTTATCGGATGTCGAGATCTTAACTTAAGGGTTCAAGAATCTATCCAAGCTGAGATGTTCTTATTGCGAATTACCAATGTTACCTATTATGTAATGGGAACAATGTTACTTCTTCGTAAAATATTATTGTGGTTTTTGCTTTTTGTTTCTCCATTCCTTGCTTTACTCATGCCTTTTGTATTTATCCGTAATGCTGGATGGATATGGATAGGAGTATTCTTTCAATGGCTTCTCTATGGTCCTTTATTTGCTCTTTTCTTTGGTGCACTTGCAACAATTTGGAAAGCAGGCATACCTTTTTCATTTGTATTTGGACGGGTAAATAGTCCCGAAGGATATGTATATCCGACAGGTATTATTATCACGTATGGAGGTCCCTCTCAGGTACTTTCAGCGACTAATAATGGCAATTATGTTGATACTTTTTCTGAATACATAATTAGTCTAATTATGCTTTGGGCTGTCATATTTTTCCCATGGTGGCTACTGAGAATTTTTAGAGATTATTGTTGCGATGGAATATATGCTATGAAAAATATATTAATGGCAATGTATGATAATTCAAGAATTAATCCTTCCCCGGGAGCTCCAAGTCCGTCTCCCAACTCAACAACAACTAAAACATTTATAAAACAGCAGGAAAATGTCAAAAATGAATCCTCTGTAAAAATGGAAAGCAGAGAGCAAATACGGGAAGTCAAAACAGAGCAGATAACAAAATCACTTCATTTGGAAGCAAAGAAATTATCTGATATTGCACGATTAGAAACGAACAAACAATCACGAGATGAAATGAAAAAAAATATCGATCTTTTATCCAATCCAGTAAAAGCAGAAAGCCCTACAGAACGAAATAAATTTATGAACATTAGAAGTGAATTATTTAGTAGAGCAATTAAGGATGATAAAATTGCACGACAAATCATGTCTGCGACATCATCATCGCCAATGGAACGCATACAAACAAGAGAATCAATTATAAAAACCACTACTCAATTTGCTTCATCTTCTAATGCTAATCGAGATATTAGCGTCAAACTTGGAGTACCTCAAAGTAAGATTCAGTCGGTAACATCTGCATTTTCTGGTTCCTTATCTCGAAATACTAAATTAGTAACTTCAGTTGCAAAATCTACAAATATGCCGATGAATCAGGTTCAATCCGTACTTACCTCATATTCTCAAAATACAAGTCAACCGGGACGAAATATAGTTTCAAGAATCTCCAAAGAAACAAATGTTACTAACGAAAAAGTTGAAGCCATACTTCGACAAATTTCAAATACAATAAAAACTACTTCTACTATAAATAATCGAATGACAACAGAAGGAATAAGCAAAGATCATGCTTCAGAAATAATGAAGACTATTTCAAATGTTTCTTCTAGTACATCAGTTTCTGTAGCCGAACGAGTTGCATCGATTAGTGGTATCACGGTAACTCAAACTCAACTTGCTACCAAAAATATCATTACCAACATCATCTCTTCACCTATAGCAATGCAACAGATAGCAGATAAAACAAACTCGACACCCGCGATAGTGAGTAAGGTCTTATCTTCATTTGCGCAAAATTCCACACTAACTACAACACCATTGATAGATGCTATTGTGCAATCGATACAAATAGATAAGTCAATCGTGAGTGCTATTCTCAGTGAAACAAATGCTATTTCTCAAAATATTCAATTTATTCAATTAATTTCAAAATCATTAAGTTTAGATGAATCTATTGTCAAAAATATACTTCAATCACTTGTTACATCGGATCCAGCATCCCAAAAATCCGTAAGTGAAACGATTTCGATAAAAACAGGAATGACTATCGAAAAAGTTACCAACATGTTACAATCCTTAATACCTTCTCTTGCTCAGGATACTAATATACTTGACTATATGTCAGGTCAAACAAATATCCCTGTTGAGATGATCACCAAAGCGCTCAATACTTACTCGCTCAATATATCAAAACCTATTGAATACATAACAGAACAAATCAAAATTAATACAGGTATTAGCAATGAACAATCGCTATCATTAATAAGTCTTATTGGATCTAACTTCAACGAATCTTCTACCATAGCTAATGAAATAAGTGCCAAAGAAGGGGTAAAGGAACAAGATGTGCTTAGTATAGTAACCTCTCAAATTCCAGCTGAAGTAGAACCTGAAAATAATATTGAAAAAACGATATCATTACCTCAAGAAATCTCACTAGAAGAATACGAAGAAGTAAAAAATATGTGGATACAACAATACGAAAAAGGTGAGGTGCCAATTAGTGAAGTAGTTAAATCACGACAAGACTGGCTTGAAAACGAGATAGTAATTGTAACTAATATATTAAATAAATTGTTATCAGATGATATTGGTCAAAAACAAAGTGCACTTGATGAGTTAGGATATGTTTTGCCAGTATTTATGATGAATAATATGAAAGGTCCTGAAATACTAGTATATTTGAAAGCAAAAATCGAAGCTGCGAAAGCAACAATAAAACTAATAGATAAAGAGAATGAAATTAAAGCAAAGATCCTTGCTGAAAATAATAAAGAAGAAAATTTGGTAAGTGTGGATAGAAAAACTCAACATAATGAAAATACTCAAACACTTGAAATGGAGCAGGATATGCCTGAAAACAGTAAATAAAAATATTAATAAATTTAGAGAATAGCCATTTCTTTTGATGTCTGAGTAAGAATATCTATTTCAGACGAAGACGAAATATGCACAGTATCCTCAATTCGTATTCCAAATTTGCCAGATATATATACTCCCGGTTCAACAGTAACAATATGTCCTGTCTGAAGAATATCTGGTGCATATATTGATAATTTAGGAAACTCATGTATTTCCAATCCTACTCCGTGTCCTGTTGAATGAGCAAAGTTTGGTAACCCACTATGTTCTAATACAGCACGCGGAATTTTATCTACAACTTTCGGATCACGTTCCATTTTAAGAGAATTAAGAGTTTCCAATTGTGCCCGTAATAGAGTTTCATACGCATAAATATACTCGTCAGATGGTTTTCCAATAGAATACATCCGTGTAATATCTGACAAATAGTGTTTATATGAGATGCCAAAATCTATAAGAATTACAGATTCTTTCTTAAATACACCATTTCCTGATCTAGTATCATAATGAGCAATTGCAGAATTTTCATCACAAGCCACAATTGGATCAAATGATAGTGCAAATCCCTTTTCCTTTATCCACATCTCCATCTTAAATGCTAATTCTCTTTCAGTCATCCCAACACGTATCAAAGGTGATATTTCTCTTAAACATTTATCGCTTTGCAAACATGCTTCTCGTATCAATTCAACTTCTTCTGTAGTTTTTATTGCGCGAATTGATTGGATATGAATTTGGGATGATTTGAATGATATACTACCAAGAGTGGTAACAATTCGTTCGTATTCTGCATATGTTAAATCAGATGATTCAAATTCAACTTCAAGAATATTCTCAATTTTGATGATATTTTTAAGATGATCGAGTAATGAATTACCCGGTTCAATAAGTTTTAAAATTGCACCAATATTCTTCAATTTGTTGTTAAGATCTTTACTAAGATAACGATTATCAGTAAAAAAATAAATTGATTTGTCGGTTATAAATAAAAATCCTTCACGTTCAGTAGGAGCTAACCCAATAAACCCTGTTAAATAAAATATATTAAAGTGATTAGAAATAAGAAAAGAAACGGTATGTTTTTCTTTCATGAGTTTTCGCACCTGTTCAATCCGTTTTAGCATTCGTCTATGATATCACATTTATTTTCATAATCCAATAAGCCACTCAATATCAGACTTAAACTGTACATCTCTATCATCTTTAAGGAGATATTTTTTACTCCATTCAATAGGACTGATACTCATTGATGATCTTGTTTTTTCAAAGAATAAAATAATTTCATTTCTTACTTTTTCTTTCGGAATTAAAACACTCAGTTGATGAGGTATAAAACCTACAAATGTATTTATTTTCAAATCTTTATATCCTTCCACATACAATTCATTCATGAAGCCTGCTGTCATAACACCAATTGAAACATCCGAATAATAATATGAAGCTATTTGATCTATTATTTGTACTACGTGCCATAGTGGTTTTTTTGCTCGCTTATCAAGCTTAATAATTGTCTGTTTAATAATTGAAAATACTAATTCATAGACAAGATCTGCATTATTCTTAAAAAGATGTTTCCATTCATGATCATAATAAGTAAGAATACGATTTGCTATAACACAACTCTTAATTTCTGTATTGCCCGAAACCCAATCATATTGAGAACTATAATCAAGAACTAACTTTCCTTCACGCATTTCAACTTTATCAGAGTGAACTATATTTCCTAAATCATGCATAACAAATGCTAGTTGAAATGCGATCTTAATTTCAGTAATAGAAAGTGAATACTCTTCATCAATCTCATCAATAAATTTACGTGTTTCTGAGAGTATGCCAAACGCATCATGTCCACGTTGAATTTCAAAAAATATAATATCAATCGCTTTCAAAATAGCCATGATATGATGTTCGTTATGATACGACGGCGCTATTGATTGTATTCGTATAGGAAGTGCGCTTTTTTGCCAAATTTCTTTATCAAAATACGTATGAGAATCAATGCCAAACCTGATTATTTTTTCTTGCACACTATGAATTCCCTGTTTGTTCATATTTGAGAATATCTACAATTTCAACTAATGATTGTACCTCTTTCCATGTTTCCTCTTTGCATAATTTATTTTTACTTCTATATAAAACACCATGTTTTGTAGCCCTAAATATTCCAATATCATTTTCAGAATCACCTACGTACAGACATTCAGACATCCTGATGAAATGATTTGAACAAAACATAGCTAATTGTTCTACTTTTGCTTCAACCTCATCATCAAATGTATCTATTCTCTGAAAAACATTATTGTTATTAAAATGAACTACTAAGTTACAATACCAATCATGGATTCCTAACTCCTGAGCTATTTTTTTCACATATATATCAAATCCACTAGAAATAATACACATGGGTAATCCTAATTTTTTGATATATGAAATAAGTTCAATTGCCTCTGAATTTATTACATATTGCGACATATATTGAAGATACGTTTCTTTATTTAACGAGATACTTTTATAGAACTGAGCAAGATTCTTTTCCCACTGTTTATACGATATTTTCCCAGAATAATAATCTCTCATCCATGAGATATCGAGATCTTCTGGAAGACCAATCTTCCTATGACACTCTCCAACAGTCCTATATGTATTAATGACCCCATCACAATCAAAAATTACCGCCTTTATCATTTTGATTTTCGCTTAAATAGTGAAAATATTTTATCTCGAATCGTATTATCAGATACTTTGGAAGATTGTACTACTGATGCTCTTTTTATACTTTTGTTTACACTGTTTAGTTGCATTGCTTTATGTATCAACAGAACTTGTTTTTTCATAATATCTGGAAGTTCATCAAATGCAAAAAATCCATATTCGATAACCTCTGATGATGGCTTAAATGTCCCCCCAATAAATGTTCCAATAATTACAATATCTAATCGTGCAGTATCTCGATCTGTTCGTAACATCATCTGATGATCTCCGCTTACTATCAATCCACACTCTTCTTCAACTTCACGTTCAAGACCTTCAGTTGGATGTTCCTTACTTGCTAAATATCCTCCTGGCAGACTCCACTCTACTTGACGATATGTATGTTTAAATAGAAGAACTTCATTATTATCATTAAAAATAATTCCTGTTACTCCCACAAGAAATTGTGATTGCATAAAACGCATCACATGGAGTTGAAAGTTTTTTGGCAACCTAAGTATTTTCCAGATTTTCGCAAGCCATATTTTCATAATGATTTTTCATCTAAAGAAGATGTGTTGCTCAATAGTTCAGCATTTTCTACTTCAAGTTGATGAATACGCTTTGTAAGATGAGAAATATTTTTTTCCGCTTCTGCAAGTTTGGATGATTTATTTTTCAAATGATTATGATATTGAAAAAACTTAAATGATGATAATATCCAATTAAGTAATAATCCAATAAGAAATGAAATTAACATAATACCAAAAACTGGCATACGGTCTACGGAGTAATTCCAAAAATAAATGGGAACTGTAGATGTATTTTGAGAAGCAAAAAATGCAACACCTAAACTAAAAACAGCTAGCAAAATAAGTCTAAACATAATGACATTATACCATCCTTTGCATTTTTGAACAGAACACTTACAATTATACTTATGAGAAAAAAATTGAAACAAATAACTAATTCAAAACTAATTCTCACTTCATTCGTTGTAGCTATTTTTATGGGATTTATATCTATTTATCTATTCTCATATGACAAATCAAGAAGGGTTCAATTCGAATTTGATATTCAACGAAGGTGTGATCTCGCAAAAATCCAATATGGACTTGAAATATACTTTGCTCAAAACATGACATATCCTTCTTCATTATTTGATAAACATTTCAAAAAACTATATGATTCTAAATTTCCTAATAACAAAGATACGTTTTTGGACCCGCAACTCAAATCAAGTTATGAATATTCAGTTGGGAATACAACTCGATATAGACTTAGAGTTAAATTGAGTCAAAACACAGAGTTGATGAAAGATTCTTCAAATGATTTTCCGGGGAAGAATGCTGGAATATTAAAAGGATTAGAAGTACCTGTTGATAAATCAACTTATGAAATTCCCTGTAGTATGTTGGAAAAAGAAGAATAGTTATTTTTTCTTAATCTCATCATGATTAAACCACATAAAATACAATACAGGAACAAAGAATAGCTTGATTGCCCCTGAAAAAAGAAGGCCTGCAATAATAGCCCCTCCTAATCCTCTCCAGAATGGATCTGCTATCGTAATTGGAACAAGACCAACAATGGTTGCAAGTGATGTTAATAATACTGGCTCTAATCTATTTCCAGAAGCATCAACGATAGAATCGTGAAGATTCATACCGTGTGCACGATTATCATTTATTTTTTCTATCACAACTATTGCATGAGTTACAACAATTCCAAAAAGAGCAAGGACGCCAATTAATGCAGGAAAGGATAATGCAGTATTAGTAAGTGCAAAAATATAAAATACTCCCGAAATTCCCAATGGAATAATTAACAATGCAATAAGAGTTTGTCTAAAAGACTTAAACTCGATTACCATCGTTACTAAAATGAGGATGATCGAAATAATCATTGCTTGTAAAATCGATTGGACTGATTTTTGATTTTCTTCATTCGCTCCTCCCGTACTCCAACTATACCCTTCGGGAAGATTAAGAGTATTTGCAAACTTTTCTAGATCTTTATTTTTTTCTGTTGAAGAAAAACCTTGAGTTACTCCAGCAGTAACAGATAATGTACGTTTTCCTTTTTCGCGAGTGATAAGTGTTGGATTGGATTGAAGTTCCAATCTTCCTAATGATAATAATGGGTGTGCATTTCCTGCAGTATCTGAGATGGTCAATTGACTTAGCGATTCAGGATCTTGCGTGTATTCATTTAATCGAAATAATACCTCAGTTTCGTCGTTTGTCCCAAACTTCACTTTATCCAATGTAAATCCACTCGCATACGTTCGTAACCACAATGAAATCATATCAATAGTTATTCCCGTCTCTGCCAACTTATCAGTATCAGGAACAAAAACCAATTTACTTGTTCCGGGTTTTATAGACTTTTCAGGACTTGTTACACCTTGTTGTGAGTTGAGAAACAATACTATTTTATCTGCATAAGTGTTAAGTATTTGTAGATCATTACCAGATAATTTAATTTGCAAATCAGCACCAACAGGAGGTCCTCCACTTAATTCACGGACAGATAACTTTCCTCTATTATATCCTTCATATTTTTTTCTTAAGCGTTCAGCTAGTTCTATTGAAGTAACTTTTCTCTCCTTTTTATCAGGTAAGTGTAGTGTTAATAAAAATGAATTTGTATTTCCACTTCTCCCTCCCATAGAAGATATTTCAGATCCTGCTTCAGCTATCACAAACTTTACCAAATCTATTTTTCGAACATCATTAATCAGAGATTGCATTTCATTTGTAGTTGTCTTTAAATTTGTTCCCGGTGAAAATGTAACACTCATATACAAAATATTTTCATCAGATTTAGGAAAAAACTCACTCTTTACCAATCCAAGCATTGGTAATATATAAGCAACAACTCCAAATATTATTACTGCTAATAATGTGGCCCAACGATTGTGTCTTGATTTAAGAATCCTATCAATTATTCTCATATATCCATGACTCAAAGCCTCTATATTAATAATTCCTTCATCAGCAATACGTTGAATCAAAAGAAATATTTTATGTACCAATAAATTTTGTTGAATTATTTTTTTTGTTTCTGAATACAGACTTTTTCGAGTAATATAACCAATTCCCAAAGCAATAAGAGTAGCAATAATAATAAAAGGAAGAATGATATTTTTTGGAGAGATACCAATAATAATCACAAATAAAATAACAACACTTACTATTTGGAAAAATATAACAACACGTCGAGAAAACTCTGGTTTCAGAAATATTGTCATCAATGGAATTGTTATAAGAACTGCAATAGAAGTTGAAGAAATCATCACTGCAGTTACAACTATTGGAATTGATTTAATAAATTCACCGATAATTCCCGTCGCAATCAGAAGTGGTACAAAGGCCCAAATTGTGGTGATTGTTGTAGACCACAATGGCACAATAAAATCACGCCACACTAATAGTCCTGTCTCTTGAGGTGTAAATTTCCCTGTTTTATAGTATCGTGTCATCGCTGCTACTGTAACTATCGTGTCATCAATCAACAATCCAAGCGCAATAAGAAGCGCAAACATAGTCAAGAAATTGAGAGACATTCCCAGTGCATTAATGATTGCAAATCCTGATAAAAATGTTAAAGGAACAGTTAATGATGAAATAATAGCTTGTCGAAGTCCAAGAAACGCAAGCAATAAAAGAAATACTAATAAAATTGTCGATTGAAACTCACCAAATAAATCTTGAAATTGAGTAACAATATCTTCTGCATTGTTAGTGATAGAAACAAGATCAAATTTATTTTTATATTCCTGAATTGTTTTTTCAACTACTACTTTTACGTCTTTTTCTGATGCATCGATATTGGAACTAGAAGTTTTATATACAAAAAATTCTACTGCTTGTTTTGATTTTGTTCTTGAATCTGCGAAGTATGTAAATGCTTGATTTGCAACACCTTTTTCTCTAATAGTTGCAATGTCTCCGAGATGAACAGATTCTCCTTTTACGGTAATCCGCATATCTCGAATATCATCAACGGTATTAATTGCCCGATCAATTGAAAGTGCAAATGATGAAGTTTCCGTTTGTACATTACCTGCTGGATACGAACCATATGCTAATTGAACTTGCCGAGCCAATAATGCAGGGTTTATTCCATATTCACGCGCTTTCACTGGATTTATCTCCACCTGAATATTTTGAATATCAAACCCTGAAAGAATAACACGATCTACTTTACTTAGATCTTTAATACGTTCTTTTAATAGTTTTGAAAAGCGCATTAAGGACGCTGTATCTTCTTTCGTGGTTATGGCAAATGTCCATATCGGCGCATCTTCAAAATCAATTTTTTTGACTGATGGGGTTTGTGCATCATCTGGAAGTCCTATAACTCCATCAACAAGTGATTGGGCATCTGATTTTGCTTTGTCTGCAGGAATATTCGATCGAAATTGAAGAGTAATTGCGGAGACACTTTCACGAGAAGATGAAGTCATTGTATCGAGACCATCAACATTTTGAAGTGCGTCTTCAAGAGGGATTGTTATTAGCTTTTCAATATCTTCTGGACCTGCTCCGGGAAGAGTTGTAATAACTGTAACAATCGCAATTTTAATCTCTGGATTTAATCGTCGCGGAATCATCATGAACGCAAATGTGCCTATAACAACTATACTCAAAATTAACATTACAACCACTCGAATATTGGTGATCCACTTTGCCTGTATTGTGTTCCAAAGAGCAGGGTCAAATTTCAGTGTACTGAGATATGATACCCGTTCATCTTTTATATTTTTCTCCACCATATAATATCGAGTTTTTTAATCTTTAATCTTCTTATTCTACGTTCACTCTATCCCCCGCGACTACATTCCGTTCGATAATAACTCTATCACCATTTTGTATGCCTGATTTGATTTCAACAAAACGACCATACACATCACCCAATACAATAGTACGACTCTCTGCTTTTCCTTTTTGTTCTACAAAAACATACGCCTGATCCTGAGTTTGATAAATTGAATCCAAAGGTAAAAATGGAACAGCAGAACCACTATCCACATACCCGATAGGCAAATCAATTCGTATAAATCCTTTTTCAGGAACGTTTGAAGCAACAGTATCTGGAATATCAAAATAGACACCATATAACGTTCCTTGTATCGCATCTGATGTGATAAATGACGGCATAAGAGATAATTTTGTATTTCCAATAAAAACCTGTGAATATTCGAGTCGTGAAATTTTGCGTGCGATCTCTCCACTTACATATGCAATTGCGATAGTTGGATCATCTTCTGCAGATTGTGCTAACACAACAAGGGGTGTACCTGCTTGTATCGCTTGTCCCTCTTTTACAAATACTCTCTGTACAGTAGCCTTAAATGGAGCTGAAGGATACATTTGAGCTTCTGCAACTCGTTGAATTTGTACAGTTAATCGTGCAGTTTCAAGTTGGAGATCCAACATTTTGTCGGAAATGTTCAAATTATTATATGCAATTTCTCGTTGTACTTGAGAAATTTGAGCCGATGATTTATCTTTGTTATTTGTATATTCAGTAGTTCGAAGTTGTGATCGAAGTTGATTTGTTCCACCTAGTAAAGATGATTTTTGAGTTTTGTACGTATTTATATCTTTATTATTCACACTCCCACTATTGGTAGCAGTTAATTGATTGATCGAGTCATCAATTGATTTTAATAATTCATCATTTAAGGAAATTAGGGAACGAGTGTCATCAAGAGTTTTATTTGTAATATCTCTCAATTCATTTTCTGTCGTTTCCTGTTTACTTATAATTTCTCTATTTTTGTTATTTGTATCTTTATTAATCGGCTGTATTTCTTCAATATTTTTTAGACTCGCCTCTGCACTTTTTCTTGCAAGTAAAAGTTGATTTCCTCCTTGATAATTTGAAGCCATCGCAACTAATTGTGTTCCTCTAACTACAGTAGATCCTTCTTTTACATTTAGTTTTTGGATTACTCCCGGCATAAGAGCCGTAATGGTAATTACTCCACTTTTTTCAATTTGTGCTTGCACACTAAGTTTTGGCGCTGTTCCTATTGTGTATAAAGTTACATTTTTTGCTGGAGCTACTGGAGGTGCTATTGGAGATGCTGGTCGTTGAACAATATTACTAATAATAATCAGAAGTAAGAGAGTGCCTAAAGCTACAAAAAAAGAGATCAGCGGATGCTGTTCTACTAAACTTTGGGGTTGTTTTGATAATTGAATGGTTTTTTCTTTAGCAGAGTTGCCAAAGTCTTGTATGTTTTGTATCACAGGAGTAAATTTTATCAGATTTTGTGCTCAAAGTCAATACTTATAGGATATATTATCCATCAATTTTCTTATGAATTTCTTCCATTTCCTCTTGAGAAACCTTAATTATTTTGCGAGGATTAAAATCTTCCTGACCTAGAATAAATCCATATGATGGATAGAGTTTTGCATGAAGATGAGGAACTCCATACCCTTCAAAAAAGATACGACATCGTTCCGAGCCAAGAGCTTTATCTAGTTTTAATGCAATTTTTTTCACATACACCATAAAATCTTGAATAAAATTATCAGGATTATTAAATAAGTATGGATCATGCCATACTTTTGGAATAACAATTGTTTGTCCTTTTGTGCTTGGGAAAATATCGAGAAATGCCATGTATGTTTCGTTCTCATCAACGACATATGCAGGCAACTCGCCTCTTACAATTTTTGCAAAAATAGTATTTTGTGCTACATCTTCCATTGCAAAATGGTAATACGTTTTATGCTTAAAGTCAAATATATGAATAATCTCACGAACCCCTCGAGTTCCGCATATTCACATGTATTATGACGAGTCAACATGTTATGCTGAACTCGTTTACCCTGTTTACACTCGAATAGGGTGAGGTACGTAGGGTTTCAATATCCATGCTTATGAGCACTACTCAACCATGGATCCCGAAATAAATTCGGGATGACAAAACAAATCAGTACTTTCAAATATCCATTTGACAAAGTGAACGATTGTTTACTACAATATCTATGTGCTTTGATTATTATTTTCGATTTTTATGAAAGATACATACCTAGATAAAGTTAAAGGTTTTTACAAAAAAGCACGCCGACTTCCCTCATATTCAGAGATGCTCAATTTATTTGGTTTTGCATCAAAAAATGCAGTATATAAAGTGGTACAACAATGGATCGAAGATGGTATTATTCAAAAAGATAATAATAAATTTGCCCCAACATCCAAATTTTTTAGCCTTCCTTTGCTCGGTCTTGTGAAAGCTGGCTTTCCAATAATCGCAGAAGAAAATAAATCATATCTCACTATTGATGAATACCTCATCGAAGATCCTAAGGAATCATTTTTACTAAAAGTAAGTGGTGATTCAATGGTAGGAGCTGGCATATTTGAAGGTGATATTGTGATCATCAACAAAAGAAAAGATGCCCGATCAGGACAAGTTGTACTTGCTCAAATTGATCAAGAATGGACCCTAAAAATTCTTCGAAAAGATAACGGGAAACCATATCTTGAAGCGGCAAATCCAAACTATCCAGAACTCCATCCAAAAAAAGATCTCGAAATTTATGGTGTGGTACGCGGAGTTGTAAGAAAGTTTAATTAAATTATTTATCTTTCCACTTTATCAAGATAGATAATTGACTCATCTGTTGAGTTGACTCGTTTATATGTCCTCCCTGGAATCATCGCAAGAACTCTATCAACTTCATCTGATTTACCTACGAGCACTTGTACTTGATCTTTTGCGACAAGTTGTATCAAATTTTGCTTATTTACATAAGATCCACCGTTCATTTCAACATCTGAAACTGATATATAGGTGTGTCTTTCACTATAATAGATTGTTGATGGATACAGATGATCAAGACGAACTATATTCGTATTTGAAGAAGTTGTATTTTTTATAATTTTTGCTGATGTTACTTCTTTGATAGAGGTCATACTGGAAAGAATAGGCTTTATATTAACATTCCATCTTTTATATGAATAAACTGTAATAAACAGACATATTGAAATACCAAAGAAAATATATAGAACACTATTCTTCCTTTTAAAAAATTTCAATACCTCTGATATACCATATGCTAAAGTTAATGACCAAAATGGAAGAGATGGAAGAATATACCAATTATTTTTTCGTTCTATAAATGATAATTGAAATATTAATAACGTAGAAAAACAAATAAGTAAAAAATTACGATTATTTTTTATATTCCATAAGGCATATATTAACCCAACAAATAATATCCACAGGTAATATCTTTGTAAAGCATAATATGTGTAGAAAAGATAATCTACTCTAAACGTTTGTGAACTCAGTCTAAGTGCTCCTTGATCTGACTTTAGTAAAAAATTATTTATAAATTCTATTCCTACTTCACGATAACCTAAAAACAACCATATTCCAGGAATTAATAAAACTAAACAAAATAACTTTAGATATTCAAATACATTCTTCTGAAAATCTTTATGTTTATATATCAATTCATGTGCAATAAAAATTATCAAAGGAAAATACATCATCCCTAATTTTGTAAGATATAAAAGACCAAATAGTAGCCCAAGAATAATATACCTAAATTTATTTTTGCTTGAAATGAAAATAAATATAAGGAGAACAAGTAACATTGTTAATGCATCTAGATTACCAGTACGTGCCCTCCAAATAAATAAATCACTGCAAACTAATGTGCAAAATGCCACTAATGCTGGAATTAAACCATAATATTTATATGCATAAAATAATATGAGAGCAATGATAACAATAGCGCTCACTGCTGAAGGAAATCGAATAGCAAATTCGTTCAGACCGGTAAATTTCGTAGTTAAAGAAACTAACCACATTTGAAGAGGTGGTTTTTCTAAAAATGGTGACCCATTAAAATACAAAACTATTGGGTCTTTTCTTTGAATTAGTTCCTTTACGGTTGCACCATAAAAAGCCTCATCCCAATTTTCTAGTGGAGCTGTATGAAGATCAGTAAAAATAATAAAAACAGAGATAAAAAAACAAAAAACCAATATTATTTTTTGATAATGATTTTGAAAAATGGCAATTATATTCTTCATATTCATATATTATCCTCTAAGAATTGCTTGAACTTGATCGTGTAATATTTTCGATCCTGCACACACTGTATAGTTAGAATTACTCTTTTGGAGTGGTGTAGAATAGTCCAGAGTTTTTCCATAAAAATCAGTGTACACTCCGCCAGCTTCTTCAATAATAATATGAGGAGCCACATTATCCCATATCTTTGTTGTCTTATTCATATACAGACCATATGCCCCTTTGGCACATGCCATCATATCATATGCACTATTTGTTGTACGAAGATTTCGAATGTGTAATACTAATTTTGCAAGATCTTCACACTCCTCTATTGTCTTTTGAGGGTCTTCACGATGTCCATCAATCCCATACGTTACCAATACTTTTCCCAAACTTATTTCATCAGAAACAGATATTCTTTTTCCATTACATGTAACTCCGTTTCCTTTTTCTGCAATATATATTTCACCAAATGAAGGCAAAATCACACCTCCTGCTATAGGTGTAGAACCTTGAAGAAGACCTATCATGATACCATAATGTGGCAGACCCTTTGCAAAGTTACTTGTCCCATCTATTGGGTCAATAACCCAGGTAAACTCTGATGACTTATCGATCACACCGGCTTCTTCATCAATAATGTTATGAGAAGGAAAAATCGTTTGAACTTTCTGAACAAGAAATGATCCAATTTCCAGATCTGTTTTTGTTAGTACCTGATTACTATCTTCTATTTTTTCTGTTTGTGCTACATGACCAAATTGTCCATTAGCAATTTTTCCTGCTTTTTCAAGATTTGATTGAATAAAATCTGAATATGTCATACTAAATTATACCAGTCCGTTCGTGATTCTTATAAAAACATATATAATGATAACGATGAAAAATATTCTTAAAATAATTCGTCTTGCAAAACCTCTGTATTCTCAGATGATATTGATCGCGTTTCTTATCGTAACATCCGCTCTTACTGAACTAGTAACTCCTCTCTTTTTGAAAACTATAGTTGATGCAGTGATGCTTCATATAAGCACCAAAGTAAATAACTTGGATACCATTCTATGGTTAATAGTTCAAATGTTTGGACTTGGATTTGCTGGAGTATGTATCACTGCACTTTCTTCACGATTAGGTGATAACCTCTCTGGAAAAATGCGCAAATTTCTCACTGAACACTATTATCAAAAAGTTCTCACCCTTCCTCAAAATTATTTTGATACAGAATTATCAGGAAAAATCATCAACCAACTAAATAGAGGAATTTTTACCATTCAAAATTTTAGCACCTCAACAACAAATTTTATTCTCCCGACTTTTTTACAGAGCATACTCACGATCAGTGTCATGATGATATATAGTTGGCAAGTCGCACTCTTTACACTTTTACTCTTTCCTATTTATCTCACTTTGAGTTATTTTTCCTCAAAAAAATGGGGTGAAGAAGAGGTCAAGAAAAATAGAATTGAAGATTATTCAAGAGGTCGGATACAAGAAGTCATAACAAATATGAAATTGGTAAAAAGTTTTAATAATGAATCAAATGAATTCACCACCATCTCAAACAGTCTTGAAAAAAGTAACAACATATATGCCAAACAAAGTAATTATTTCTATCTCTTTGATTTTTTTCGAAATCTTAGTTTGCTCATCGTGATAAGTGGTATATCTGCGACAATCTTTTATCAATCATATATTGGCGCTATGACGATTGGCACTGTTGTACTTCTCCTTCAACTTCTAGTTCAAGCACGTCGTCCCCTCTTTGCAATGTCATTTATTTTGACCAATCTTCAAAGCGCAGAGAGTGGATCAAAAGAATTTTTTGAAGTTCTCAATCTTCCTTCCGCTGAACCATTTATGAATCATGCGATACCAGAACGGATCACCAATGCAAAAATAGAGTTTAAGAATGTGTCTTTCAAATATGAAGAGTCTGAAACCGTTCTTAAACATATATCTCTATCATTTGAACCAAAAGAAACGATCGCAATTGTCGGTCATAGTGGAGTTGGAAAATCAACTATCATAAATTTAATATTGAAATTTTATAATCCAACTTCGGGTGATATTGTTCTCAATGAACAAAATTATAAAGATCTCGATCATCGATTTATCAGACATAATATTTCACTGGTGTTTCAAGAACAGGAATTATTTTCAACAACAATAAAAGAAAATGTATCGTATGGAAACACAACAAGTGAAGAAGAAATTATTGAAGCACTCAAACGTGCAAATGCCTATGAATTTGTGATGAAGCTTCCAAAAGGCGTCAATTCAGAGATTGGAGAACGAGGAGTTAGATTGTCAGGTGGTCAAAAACAACGTATACAAATTGCACGAGCAATCTTGAAAAATTCTCCCATTCTTATACTTGATGAAGCAACAAGTAGCCTTGATGCCCGTTCAGAAAAAGAAGTTCAAGATGGTTTAGAATATCTCATGAAAAATCGTCTTGTTATTGTGATTGCACATCGGTTCTCAACCATACAAAATGTTGATAAAATAATAGTATTGAATAAAGGTGAAGTCATAGACAGTGGCAATCCACAGGAGTTATCAAAACGGCCGGGAGTATATGCAGATTTACTCAAATATCAAGTAGAAGGAAATAAAAAATTGCTCGAACAGTTTGAAATTTATTAGAAATTGTGATGTCATCCCCACAAAAATGTGGATCCCGTCTTATATTACTTTTATTATTTAATAGACCAATGAAAACACATACCATCAGTACCATAAACCCAAAAGGTATTTCAATTTTTATCTCATTTATTATGTCTCTTCCTATTCTTATATCAGCACCAATAAATATTCTCTATTCTTTGAATAAGCCGAACTTTGATCAGGCAGTCTCAAGTAGTTTAGTGATCACTGTGAGTTATCCCTTAGTATATTTTATACTCACTTATTTTGTTTGTACCATGTACAACAAATTTGCAAAAAAGCTTAATGTAGAAATCGTTGTAAATCTCGATGAACACAAAAAGGATAAATGAATAATGTATTCAGAAAATATTTTCCGTATATTATCATAGTTGTCTGGATAGGACTACTCGTTTTGTTTATCAAAAATAGTTATCAAGAACCATTTATCTCCCAAGACTATTCACCTGAGGTGTTTGAAAAACCAGCATCATTTCCAACTCCTGATGTACGAAACAAATCAGTCATTCACACACTCAAAATTCCTATCATCATGTATCATTATGTTGAAAAAATTTCTAATCGCAAAGATACAACACGTATACGATTAACAACAACTCCTGAACTTTTTGAAGAACAACTCAAACAACTTTCAAAAGCCAAGTATCAAACATATTTTGCAAAAGATATGCCAGATATATTACAAAATAAAATTACTGTCTCTTCAAATAGCGCTGTTCTCACATTTGATGATGGGTATGAAGATTTTTATACCGTCGCTTTTCCATTGTTGAAAAAATATAATATGAAAAGCACATTGTATGTCATCGTTAATTATGTTGGAAAAAAAGGATTTCTGACGTGGTCTCAAATTATAAAACTACGTGATAGTGGTATTGTAGAGATTGGATCACACACAATGAACCATATCAATTTGCAAAAGGCTACTGAAAAAGAGTCCCAGAAAGAGATTTTTTCAAGTAAAACAATTCTTGAAGGAGTTCTTGGAAAACCAGTGGTTTCTTTTGCATATCCTATTGGCGCGTTTGGATTAAAGGATATCGAATTGGTGAAAAAAGCAGGATATGTAGATGCAGTATCAGTTATTTCAGGGCAGGAACAATCTGATCTTAATATATTTATTCTTTCACGAATTCGTGCAAACTACTTAGTTGGAAATGACATTCCCTCCATCTTGAGACATTGGAAAAAGTAAAATTATTCCTCCCATACTTTTGCAATGGCGTCTTTCATTTTTTGTTCATAGATTTGGATGAGTTTTTTGTTGCCCTCGACAAGTGCCCGCTCGGCTTCTATCTTCTCGACGATTTGGTGCTGGATAGGTAGAGGTGGAAGTGGGATTTCAATATTCCTTAAGTTTCCTAATGAAACAAACTTTTGAGTAGCTCCTGCAGATTTATTTTTTAATATTTCAGAAACTAAGTCAGAGTTCAATATATTCAATAAATATAGTGGCAGTACTTTGTGTGACTTCTTAAAGAGTGCTACATTCTTAATTGCGAAGTCTCGTTCTTTTGATTTAATCAAACATGCCCCTCCAATAGTTCCAATCATTGGCATAATAATATCCTCCAGATCAACATATGATCGTTGTGATACTTTCTTAAAATCTTCTTCCGATATATAACCGACATTGGAAAAATTTAGATGTCCATCTATGATATTTTTTGAAGTAATAAGAGGATAGCCCGTTGGAACCTGTTTTGGACTATCATGAGTCCCGTCTCTGACATCACACACATCACCCAACTTCACCTTCTCCCATGTCTGATCAATTTCAAATTTTGGTTTCCAGTTTTGGACGACTTGGCGGGCACCGGTGATGATGGCTTGGTATCCATCAAGCTCTGTAACAATCTGCTTTTGTACTTCGAGAGGGGGAAGGGGGATTTTGAATGTTTGTAGATCAGACCAATTCAAATTAGAAATATTTGTTGTTGTATTAGCACGAGATAAGCAAAATATTTTGTATTCTTTAGAATCAAGGAATGCGTCTAAATACCTCGGAAGTACTTTTTCCTCATCAGGTCGTAATAATCCCATAAAAGCACCAAATGAATACTTATTAGTATATGGGAGATCTTTTATAAATGTTTTTCGTCCTAACAAATTAGCACTATTGGCAACTGAAATAAGAATATCTCCTGATTTCAAATATGTGTCATTCTTTTTAACTATATTTGACTTTATTTTTACCAAATCTTCAAAATGGATTCCGTCTGCCTGTGCAGCTTTTGTAGTAGCAACTAACACAAAATTTTCATCATCTGTGGCATGATCTTTTGCAGAAAACGTTATACCACGAATAAAAGTTGCTACCTCCCCCAACTCAACCATTGGCCATTTAGCATTGGTGTAATCGGTGGTCACTCGATATCTATCCCCACTCAGATTGTAATCTCCATCTTGTGCTAAGTCTGATTTTGGGACAAGAAGTGTATTATGAGAGACTGGATTCCCGCCTTCGCGGGAATGACATGAATCTTTAGAAGGACAAGAATCGTGAATTTTATTATGTAAGTCTGGATTCCCGCCTTCGCGGGAATGACATAAATCATTGGGATGACCAGAAATAATGGATTGTCGATATTCCGTCAGATACTTGAGGGCATCGGGTAGATCATCTTTATCAATCTTTCTCCGTTGTGCACCCAGATCGTAACCATCATTTGAGATTTTTATAAACAACACATCTTTACTTTGTTTGGCAATCACATTATCAAACAGCAAAATACTTGTCTTTACACCTGCATATGGATTAAACACACCACTAGGCAACGATACTACTGCATACAATCCATTTTGCACAAGGTTTTTACGAAGCTCTTTGTATGCCGTGCCACTCTGGAAAATAATTCCTTCTGGCACGATAATACCAGCACGACCGTTGGGGCGGAGATGATTTACTATGTAATCTACAAACAACACTTCACTTCTGCTCGATTGTACACTAAATTTACTATGCGGTTTTATCCCTCCCTTTGGTGACATAAACGGCGGATTAGCAAGAACAACATCAAATTTATCATTCCAGCGGTCTTCCATGGAAAGCGAATCATACTGAAATATCTGGGGATTTTTGAATTGGTGCAGATACATATTTACCTGAGAAATACGTACCATGCCCGGGTCTATATCATATCCCTGAAAGTTCTGCATCAGTTGTTTTCGTTCTGCTGGAGTGAGAGGAACTTCTTTATCTGCATGGGGACCTTTTTTATCATGTTGTGCAAGAATATGTTTATATGAACTAATCAAAAAGCCAGCAGTACCACAGGCTGGATCGAGGACAGTATCGTTTTTGGTCGGATTCACGACTGCAACAATAAAGTCGATGATATGGCGAGGAGTGCGAAACTGTCCGGCATCACCTTGACTGGACATTACCGATAACAGATATTCATAGGCATTCCCCAACTCTTCAGAATGAGAATAATCAAAGTAATTAATTTCTTTCAAAAACATCCCCAGTACTTCTGGTGAACGATACGGCAAAAATGCAGACTTAAAAATATCACGGAAAAATTGTGGCAGTTGTGGAGCTTGTGAAAATGAGACAAGTGCTTCGGAATACAAATTCATTCGTTCTTGATTACCCATGCGACTATCCATGATCCGTGACCATGAATATTTTTCAAATATGCCAGTAAAAAATGATGGCTCGCCTCCAACTTTGATGGAAGCCTGATCCATATCATCCATAAACTTATAGATAAGGGCATTGGTGATTTGATCTATTTGAGATGTTGGATTTGGTACGACACCAACTAATATCTGGCGAGCGGTATCTATGTGGCGTTTTGTATCTGCATTCATATTAGGATATTTTTTTTGAATTGTTTTGTGGTAAATAATTGTTTCCTGTAACTACTGATTTTCCTGTTTTTTCTTCTAATGCTTTTCGTGCATCTTTGGCAATTCTCCCACCTTTTTTTGCGGGGATTTTGTTTTCTTCTAATCCTTTTGTTTCCATATTTTCAGCAATTTGACGTGTAGAGAGCTCTGCAAGTGCAGTAAAAATAAGTTCAGCCTCATTCATATGATCACGAAGATTTTGAGTATTTAACCGTTTAAAGTCTTTATGTTCTTTCACGGATAAATCGCTCCATTCTTGATGAATAATATTGGTAAGAATAGCAAATTCATCACCTTTTTTCACTCCACTTTCTGCCCAATAATCTGTTAATTTATTTCGTGTTTCTTGCTCCATCATCCGTTGTTGTATCCATTTTTCACTTCTACCTTGTTTTTGCCAATACTCTCGAGAACGGTTTAGTGCTTTTTCGGGATCAGATATTTCCTGTATGCGTTCATAACCAACTTTTGCAAGCCAGAGTTTGACAGGCTCAGCTTTTTTACTGGGGACAGCCTGAATGATGCGAAGTAATGTTTCAGTGTTTGCTACGACTGTTAAGTATTTTTTCCCATCACTTGCTTCTAATTTCAGTTGCTGACAATTTGTCACCGACTCATTCCCTTCTTCTCTAAGACGTTGAGCAAGTTTATTCCAATAGTTTTTTGCTTTTCCATAGTCCGTCTGTTCATTCAATGCAGCGACTACATCTATCACAGAAAAAAACCATGTTTCAGAATTTTCATCATAGATACGACGAATTTTATAGTTTTCAAAAATAGCTAATGAATTATTATGAGGATTCATAGGTTTATAAACTGATTAATTGATGTGCATAGTCCGTAATGTATCGGGGGACAAAACTTTTATGCTCTCCCAATTGTTCAAAATCTGAAAAGTCAAATGATGAGTTGGCATGAAATCGAGCAAATTGTTTTGTCTTCATAATATCTCGCACATCTGAGTCGATAGCATATGCCTTAAAAAAGTTTTTTACTGCTGTATATATTTCGTGTGGTACTGGATACTGTTGTGTATATTTTTCCCATTCAAGTTCTAAGAGTTCATCTTTTGTTTCAAATGTATCTTTTTCACCAAAAGCAACTTGCAAAAACTCACGTACTGTAATTCTTCGATCGACATTAAATAGTCTGCGAATTTTATCCAGACTGATAAAGTTTTTTGGCTTATCAAAAACATGGATTTGTGCATACTGTTCTGCTCCTTGCCTATCGCCATTATTCCACATATTTTGTAATTCTGTATTATTGAGTACATCTTCTTGTACAGCCCTCCTAAATCCTTCTCTATCAATGCGCATTCCTTCAAGACCTATCACTGTATTTTTGACTGTTGCAATTTGATCTTTGACAGCAAGATGTATAGGGCCATCAAATGTTTTTGTACCATCCATGGGTTCTGTTAGAGGATCATAAGGACTCTGTAAAGGTGCTTTTTGAGCTTTTAACAACGGTAACTTTATCTTTTCGTCATACGGAAATTCTGATTCAAAATATTCACAAACAGCAAAAAAATCAAAAAACTTAAATGTTTTTTTTGGTATCTCAATTTTCTCTTTTGTAGTGTAATCTTCGTGCTCAAAAATATATTTACGCGTCCCACGGCCTTTCATCTGCACAAAGTCTGAAGGGCTGAAAACTGGTCGCATGAGGGCAATGTTAAGAATATCTTCACAATCGTATCCGGTTGTCATCATGCCAACAGTTACTGTTATCCGTGTTTTGCTGGTTTCGTATCCTTCCGGTTGTTTCGAAACACCGCCAAGGCGATTATTAGCAAAGTTTATGGTCATTTGTTGAGCTGTGGGTATGCTCGATGTAACTTGCATTGCAAAATCTGACTCGTTGTAGATACCAGGCCAGCGCGATTGCGCCATCTGATTAAGAATGTTACATACCTTTGCAGCGTGGTTTTGTGAAACACAGAAAACGATAGATTTACCAAAAAGTGGAATTCCCAACTGTTCTGATACGGGATCGAGGAGGCCATTGTCCATAAAAGCCTTACACATAGCCACATTTGTCTCTTCGTTATAAATTGTTTTTTCGTAATCACGACCAGTAAATACTTCTTCGCTTGCGACACCATCAGTAGTGTTAATCGGAACTGAATATCCTTTATCAGATAACAGTTGTGTTGTTATTTCTGTACGAGCATCGACCAATGTTGGTTGAATTAAAAAACCTTCTGTTGCACCCGTAATAAGATCATATGTATATGTAGGGTTACCGGGTTCACATCCAAATGTACGATACGTGTCTAGTAATAGCCTTCGTTCATATTCTTTTTGGTTATCAAGAGCATCTGTCTCTGCGCCTTTCAGGTAATTTTTTGGTGTTGCGGTTAATCCCAGTTTATAACCTACGAAGTACTCAAAGACCGCCCGACTACTTCCACCAATTGATCGATGGGCTTCGTCGGAGATAACAAACTCAAAATCAGTAGGAGAAAACTCATGTCGATATCTATCACCTGACATGAATGTCTGAATAGTAGAGACAACAATAGATGCATTTGCCCAAGAATCTCGGGAATTTTTATAGATAACACTTTTAAAATCTTTTCCTAAGTAGTGAATAAATGCTTTATTTGCTTGATCTTCTAATTCCAACCGATCGACCAAAAATAAAATCTTTTTTGCGTTACCCGATTTAAGAAAAAGCTTAATTACAGCTGCAGAAACGAGGGTTTTACCTGTTCCTGTGGCCATCTCAAAAAGGTATCGTTGTTTATTGTTCTTGGTTGCTTCTTGAAGTGCTTTAATAGCTTGAACTTGATACGGGCGCATCTGTTTTAGTCCATTTTTTTTTAGAAATGATGGGCGTGTTTCCAAGTTTATGTATAGTGGATCTTTTGCATATTCTGGCATTTGAGATGCAATGATATAGTTTTCGTCTACAGAAGTATTCACAAGCTCGATAGGGTTTGGAGTATATTCCCGATATTCAGAGATAGAATCCTGCGTGGGAAAGCGTGAAATAGTTTCGGGATTTCCATGTTTAGTGTCCCAAAGGTAATGCATGTTTCCGTTTGAAAGGATAACAAAACGTGCTCCAGTATTGCGAGCATAATTGCGTGCTTGTTCTTTTGCAAAAAGAGGATTGATTGATTCCCGTTTTGCTTCTACGACGGCTAAGGCTTTCCCGTCTTTGTCTAACAATAGAAAATCTATTGCACCTGATCTTTTATCTTGCGTTGTCGCATGTTCAAAATCTTCCCCAAGTTGGTCAAACATTACCCCTGCCTCAAGATGAATGTTCGCTTTGCCTTCTTTTAAGTCTTCGAAACGCCAGCCTGCTTCTTCAAGGAGTTTATTTATTTTTATTCGTGCCCGTGCTTCTTTGTGTTTCATCCATTTATTATATACCCATCATTACCCAAAATATATCCCCCCCTACTTTTTGGAGATTTTTTTAATAATAATATGAATGCTATAGATTATGAGAGCTATAGTAAGAAGAAATACAGAATACGGAATGACCCTACTCAAATTATCTTTTACATTCATACTATACGCACTACTTGAAATATATTGAGTGGCTGTAGGTTCAATATAAGTTGCAATAAGAATATAGGTTATCGCAATTACAATAAAAACTTTTTTCATAAAGTTGTAATAATTATAGACCAAATATATTTTATTGCGTCGAAAAGTATAATTACAAATGAGAGTGGAAAAGTGTAAAATTATTTCATGAAACAAATAGTATTGTTTTCTACAATTACCGAAAAGAATAAAGATATATTATTGAAATTAATTTTTCCAGAGTGGATTTCAAATAAAGTTTGCGCATATATGCCGAGTAATGGAGCAAACTGTTCACAAACATATATTAATGAATGGGAAAATTATGCTGAAGTGTTTGGAGCTGAATATAATTATATTGATAATTCTCAAGAAAATTCTCTTGAAATTATCAAGAAACTTACTAATTCAAATATATTAGTTATTTCTGGCGGAAATACATTTGAATTACTTAATAATCTCCGCAAATCGGGCTTAGGTGATGTAATAAAAAGAATGTTAAACAAAGATATTATTTTAATTGCAGGATTTAGCGCCGGAGGATTAGTTTTAACACCAACAATTGAAGTTTGTAATTTGCCAAATTTTGATCAAAATCTTATTGGATTAACAAATTTAAAAGGTTTAGAATTAGTGCCGTTTGAAATATTTCCTCATTACAAAGAAGCACTACATAAAGAGTCTCTTTACAAATATAGGACTACTTCAAAAAATGAAGTCAAAGAAATTACTGATGATGACTATTTGGTTGTAGATTTGTAATTCCTTCTACTACTGATGTAATAAATAGTGTATAATTAATAAGTGAAAAAGAAAATACGTATTAAAAAAAGTGGAATAAAATATAAACAATATATTTTGTTACTGATGTTAGGGTCTACACTTTTTCTTGGCATATATGTAACAAATTTTGGATTTCAACACTACATTATTAATTCCAATGCGCAAGGTCCCTCACTCAAACAAAATTCAATTTTAGACTTTATTACCTTACAAAAAACTACTTCAACTAATCAAAGAAAGTTATCACTAATAGATTCATCAAATCAATCAAAAAGTCCAATCGATCAAGCATTAGAGATCAAATATAACATACCTTCTGGACCTGAATTGACTAAGATTGATGAGCGCCAACAAACATTATCACAAAATCAAAAAAATCAATCATCGGATGCCCCATACTTTGTAGCTGAACCGCCATTTTACAGTAATGGAGGCACATCACCTCAGGCACTTGAATCACTATTTCCATTTTCAAAATTAGAAAATATTATTAATTCAAACTCAAATTCTCAAGAGATTTTAGATGCTCTGGAAATAAGAAGAAATGCAATAAAATCGTATTTTAATCATTTTATGGCTCTTCATGAAGGCACACTATATAGTCATACTCGTGTAGATTTTACAGGATTTCATTATGTTTATGATAACGCAGTTAAGGTAAAAACATTGCTCAAGAACAAGGGAATAAATAATAGGTTTCTTTTTGCAGATTCTTCAAGATTACTTCAAATTGAAACGATGGCAGATCTAGGATATAAAAAAATTGATATTATAATCGATGGGAATATTATATATGGAACAACGGGTCCTGCGATATCAAATTCGCATTATAGAATGTATCAGGAACTTACAGATCAAGGAGTTGAGTTGATGACAGATGCAATCTCTACTATTCACAACTATCTGTCAATAAAGTATCCTGATTACGAATTTAGATATATTTATCAGAATGAACCTGACTTATTTGCATTTCATTATCGGAATGGAAACGGATTAACAACAGAATATAGTGCTAATTATGATATTATTACTCCCGATGCATATGCGCGAAGTTATCTTAAATTAGCAGACAATCTTGCCAGTAGAGGTAATATTGTGCTACTTCCCTCAGCATTCGCTTATGAAATGAATGGAAAAGACGGTGTAAGTCCAAACGGAATAAATGAATGGAATGTGGCTATGGCACAAGCTCTTCATACATATCAATTTAAAAATAAAGATTTTATTTGGAGACATTTTAGGAGTGGAATTAATGTGTATGGATCTTTGAAAAAAATTAAAGGCCGACTCGATTGGTTAAAAAATGAGATTCATACCTATGGAATGCCTGACAATCCAATACGTATTCAAGAAGTTGGTACTGAATTAATTGACCCAAATGTTGATGTATCAGAGTATTCATCAGAGAAACGGGCAAATGAAATGATAACAATAATCAATTATTTAAAAGATCAAGATGCAGGGATATATGGTGTATATTATCCTCAAGATAAATTGCCCGGTAGCACTCCTATTTATAATGGCTTAACATATTCGTATGTTTCAGAATCGACATGGTCTCAAATTGTTAAGTCAATAAATACTGCAATACAAAAATAAATTATGACATTCTAAGATACTTATTTTTATTGTAAATTTATATAAAAATATGAATATAAATAGAGGATTAATTAGAGATGGATTGACGTGGGGGTTATTATTGTGGCTTTTTGGATATATTTTAGGGATCATATTTTTTATGATGATTCCTCCTGCATTACTTGGATGGGTAATTATGCCTTTTGGTATTGCTATGACTTTGTGGGTGTTATTTAAAAAAATAAAAGACAACTCAATTATTTATTTGTTCCAACTTGCATTTATTTGGACTATTATTGCAATAGTTTTTGACTATTTTTTTCTTGTAAAAGTGTTCAAACCTACAGATGGATACTACAAACTCGATGTATATCTGTATTACATCATTACATTTATTCTTCCTATTGGGGTAGGTATATGGAAAAATAAAAAATAAGAAAACATAGTTTTTTAAGTAATCAAGTAACTTATCCATAACCTTATCAAATTTTTTTGAGCAGTGTACAATTGATATGAGAGTTCTGGAATTTTTTCAATTAGTCTGTAATGTTTCTCCAAATAATATAACTGATAGAAAAAAAATAGTAATCGAGAAAATAAAAACTATAAAGAAGTCTATCAGTGATATATAGATATTCATAAATAAGAATGTGAAAGATTTCACTATAAATTCAATCAATTCTTTAAAAAAACTTTTTTGAAGATGATAGTATTTATATATGAAACAATATTTTCAAAATAAACCTAGAAATGTATTTTTTACTTTAGCATTGTTATTAATGATTTTTGGTTCAAATTTTGTAATCCGAACATGGCGCAATAGCGTCAAATCAATTGAAAATGATGCATTAAAAATAGCACAGATTGCACAAGCAGGCTTGTCATTAGATAACATTAATAAACTAGATCTTAATTATTCAGACCTTGAAAAAAAGGAATACAATCAGATCAAAAAAAGTCTGATAAATATTAAAAATGTTGATTCAAATATACGTTTTACTTATATATATATAAAAAGAAACGATAAATTATATTTTGTAGCCGACTCAGAAATACAAACTTCCAAAGACTATTCTCCACCCGGACAAGAATATACAGAAGCAAGCCGTGAGTATTTTAAACCTTTAAAAGATGGCTTACCTCATATCTCCGAACCAGTAATTGATCGGTGGGGTACGTGGATAAGTATTCTAATACCAATTAAAGATGTTAATTCGCATGAAGTCATTGCCGTTTTTGGGATGGACTATCCTGCAGAACATTGGAATGATGAAGCTATATTACATGTCATTCAGACATGTTTTATGGTATTGGCAATATACTTGCTCTTGTGTGTAATCTATATTATTATTGACAACTATACCAAGTCAAAAGAAAACGAAAAGAATTATCGGAATTTTTTTGAATCAATAGATGACATAATAATTGTAGGAGATAAACAAGGAAAAATATATTATACAAATGGTGCGACTTCTCGCAAACTGGGATATTCTCAAAAAGAACTTTACACTATGCAGGTGTTAGATTTGAATCCAAAAGATAAACAAAGAGAAGCAAAACAAATCTTTGATGAAATGTTTGCAGGTAACCGATACTCATGTCCCCTTCCTTTGGAAAGAAAAGACGGTACATTACTTCCATCTGAAACTCGTATATGGTTTGGTAAATGGGATGGAAAAGAATGTATTTTTGGTATTGTAAAAGATATTGGTGAAGATCAGGAATTACTTCAGAAATTTAGTAAAATATTTGAAAATAATCCAAGCTTGATGGCTATAAGTTCATTACCTGATAGAGCTTTTATAGATGCAAATAAATCCTTTTTGACAAAGCTTGGATATACAAAAGAAGAAGTTATCGGAAAAACTTCTCAAGAGTTGAACCTTTTTGTGAATATTGAAGAACAAAAGAAAATTGCAGAAATACTAAAAAATATAGGTTATATTCATGATGTTGATTTGCAAGTGAAAACTAAATCTGGTGAAATATTGGATGGTCTATTTTTTGGAGAAATTATAGAGACCCAAGGCAAGCAGTATTTTCTTACAGTGATGGTTGATCAAACAGATAATAAGCAAGTAAAAGAAGAGATGGCAAAAAAAAATAAACAACTTGAAACAATAAATAAAGTTATGGTGAATAGAGAATTAAAGATGGTTGAATTAAAAAAAGAAATTGACCGTTTAAAAAATCTACATCCCGTATAATATCAATTATGAAAGGTACTCTTATAATGATCTGTGGACTTCCCGGGTCGGGAAAAACAACATTGTCAAAGAAGTTGGAAAAAGAACGCAATGCTTTTCGATTCTGTCCAGATAAATGGATCAATCGTCTACTAAAAAGTCCAAAAGATACAGAAGAACGTGATCGAATTCGAACGCCTGTTGAACAAATCCAGTGGGAAGAAACTCAAAAATTATTAGATCTTGGTGTTACAGTAATTTTGGAAAATGGATTCTGGCCACGAAAGGAACGCGAAGAATATAGAAAGAAAGCAAACAATTGGGGCGTAAAGGTTGAATTACATTATGTAAACGCACCTATGGATATAATCACCGAACGTATTCATAAACGAAATCAAAATCTTGATCATGAATCGATGGAGGTATCTCTTGAAGAATTACCAACTTATCATGGCTGGTTTGAAGAGCCGACGGATGAGGAAGGACAAAAGTATGATGTGTATGTAAAATATTACACCCATCAAAATATTGAAATCAAATGTTAATATGAATCTACATAAAAATATCCGACTACTTACATGGTTTAACTTTTTTTCTGACTTTCGTCCCTATGCACCGATCGCAATATTATATTTTTCTAATATTACAGGATCCTATGCAATTGGACTCTCAATATTTTCAATTGAGATGATATCTGCAAGCATAGGAGAAGTTCCAACAGGAATAATCTCTGATATGGTCGGAAGAAAACAAACAATTATATTTGGTGCGATAATGTCAGTTCTATCTCTTATTTTTTACGCTATTGGGGCTCATTTCTATATTCTCGTATTAGGAAGTATTTGTGCAGGAATTGCACGATCATTTTTTAGTGGAAATAATCAGGCGTTTTTACATGATACGTTAAAAGAATTTAATCAGGAGCAGGCGTATGCAGAGCATGCGGGAAAAGTCGCATCTATGTTTCAATTCGCACTTGCAATCTCTGCACTCATAGGAGGAATTGTGGCATATTTTTCTTTTTCAATACTTATGTGGATATCTTTGATTCCTCAAGTAATATGTTTCTTGATAAGTATTCAGATGAAGGAGCCTAAAATCCATAACATGTCAGATGAATCAAATATTTATTCACATCTAAATGAAGCAGTGCAAAATTTTAGGAACAATAGCAAACTTCGCACACTAAGTATAGCTTCAATTCTTGAATATGGAATAGGAGAAACAATATATCAATTTAATTCTGCTTTTGTTTCATTATTATGGCCTGTGTGGGCCATTGGAATTTCAAAAATGCTTTCAAATATATTTGCAGCTACAGGAATGCGACTAAGTGGAAGAATTACAAAAAAACTAGGTCCTATCCGATCACTTATTTTTTCTAATATGTATAGTAGATGTGTTGGGTTGTTTGCTGTTATTTTTCCAAGCATTTTTTCTCCAATTTTGATATCCAGCACTTCATTCCCATTTGGTATTTCATTGGTAGCCAAAGATACTCTATTTCAAAAGGAGTTCGCGAATAAACAACGTGCAACTATGGGTAGTCTCAATAGTCTTGGAGGTAGTTTATTTTTTGCATTCTTTGCATTTTTATTTGGGTTTATTGCTGATAAATTAGCACCTAATCAAGCTTTAATAATTGGGGAATTATTATTATTTATTGTCTTATTTTTGTACTACAAATTATTTGCTTCTGAAAAATATGGATGACATTTTCTAACATATGTATATACTTCTTATTTTATCCCTCCAATAACTTTATAAGTTGGGGATAAATATATTCAATTGGTTGATTTGGTTGTGCAGGATCTATGATATCGTGGTTGGGAATGGTTCCTGAAGGAAATTCAAACTCTGTTAAATTAACATTCCACTTCTTCAAATTATTTACATAATAACGAATTTGCTCTCGATGAACCGCTTTATCATCAGCATTATTTACCATAATAAAACGACTTGTCTTTGGATGAATATTTTTTGTTTCCTCTTGTAATATTGATGCAAAATAAAAATACTCCCCCATTGAATTTAAAGGGAAACCCGGATAAGCATGTTTTGGTCCCGGAATAGTTTCCTTTAGATTATCGTCCCACCATTTGTAGTAAAATGGCATAAGACATAACAAACGAGTAACAGGCATGGAATATTTCATAGGAACATCTATATATTGAAAATTCGGAGCAATAATCATCACTTGTTGTATATTTGGTTTATATTGTCCTATCCAACCCGCCATTAGACCTCCTGCAGAAAGCCCCATGACGGAAACACTTTCTCCTAAGCCATAAGTAGTATTGGTAACTTCATCAGTAAATTGTTTTATTTTTTCGGCAGACAAATTTTTAAGCTCAGTATTCATTCGATTTTGTAATCCATGGTATGGATACAATGGAATATAGACGTTATATCCAAGTTCATAAAGCTGTTTTCCTAATGTTTCAAATTGTTGAGGACAGTTTGTAAAGCCGTGGAGTAATATAATGGTTTTTTTTACTTTCTTTCCATGAGTAAATAATCTTGAAGCGCATAAAGGATTAATTTTACCTTTTTCTTTGGATTGTATTTCAGATATATGAATAACAGATTGTTCGTAAGAAAAGATGGAGGATGAGGTTCGTAATCCTGAAATACTAACTCCATGACAAAAATACCAAATTAAAATTAGTACAATTCCAATGATCACAATCAAATATTTCATACTTTTATCATATATCCTGATCCACGAACCGAATAAATTAGTTTTTGACTGGTATTGGAATCTAATTTTTTTCTCAAATATCCTATATAGACATCTACTATACGAGTTTGGATATTATGAGAATGTACCCAAATGTAATCAAGAATTGTATTCCTTGATATCACTTTCCCTCTATTTTTCATTAACAACTCCAACATTTTATACTCTTGTTCAGAAAGGTGAATAATTTTAGATCCACGCCTTACTTCATGTGTTTGCAAATTTACCACAAGATTGGCAATTTGCAGTAGATTTTCTGTTTTACTCATATTCGCCATCCGAACATTATATACACTCTTCAGATAAGACTCAAGAAGAAGAAAAATAAGATATAATGAACTCTTATGAAAGAACTCACTCAAACTATTCATTTTTACGTTACACCACATATTGTATACGAAGCATTAATGGATGAAAAAATACATGAAGGATTTACTGAAGCTACTGCAAAAATAGATAGAAAAATTGGAGGAAATTTTAATGTGTGGGATAACTATGCATCAGGAAAAACTCTAGAATTAATCCAAGATAAAAAAATTGTACAGTCTTGGAGAGCCTCCGATTGGCCCAAAAAACATTTTTCAACGATTACTATCGAATTTGAAAAAGATGGAATTGGAACGAAACTAACTCTAACTCAAACAAATATTCCTGAAGAACAATATGAGGATATTAAGCAAGGATGGTATGACTTTTATTGGAACAAAATGAAAAAATATTTTGAAACTGCAATTTAAACCTACATACCTCTACCCTGTAGTTGAGTGAGATAATGATCTGAATATCCAAACTGATGTAATAATACTCCTTTATTTTGATTTATCAATGATATTGGTGAAATATATAAAATTAAACCACGTGTATTAAATATACTATTGAGCTCATCTACACCTTTTATTGTATCTTTTGCAAGATACCAATAAGCCTGTGATAACTCATTCTGAATATTTTCAATTCTTACTTTCAATCGATTAACAGACTTAGTTTCAAATACACCAATAACTACATCCTTATTTGGAATTAAATGAATAAAGGCATCAGATTTGAAGATTAAAAATGACCATACATCGGCATAAGAAATAATCGGTCCCGGTAATGGTAAGTGCGTGTGCCAACCTGCCAAATGCTTTTCAAAGATTCCAAAGGAACGCAAAGACTGCTCAAGTACAGACATATACTTTCTTGCTCCACCATTGCCTTTTTGTACTTTACCTTTTATAAACTCTGGTTTTTCTGGATCTGGCTTGAAGTGAATATATTGCGACCGTTCATGCATATCTCTCTCGGCATTTTCATATTCAACAAACATGTCTCCATATACATAATGTGGAATCCACACTGTTTTGGGCATTTCATCGATATCTTGAGGAACTTCCTTTCCCAATAGTTGACTATATGCATCAACCGTGTTTGTGCACATAACAAAGTCTTCTTCATTCATGAAAAACGATGTATCGAAACCATTATTCACACTTTGTATATGTATCATGATATTCCAGAATATAACTCTGAGATCACTAACCTCAGCATATATCTAATTTATATAGAATACAATGTGTATTGTTGCAATGTTCTATACTAAATATTCATAATAGATATAGAATGTACGTATAATATTTCAGATCAAAAATCCATTCATATTCCTGAAATCATGTAAAATTAGTCTATGACTAATTCCATAGAAGATCAACTAGAAGAGTTGGGAACAACGTCCAAACAATTTGATTTTACAATTGTTCAAACATCCTTAGAAGAGGCTAAAAGACTCTTTGCGTATTTTTCTTTTCATCAACAATGGATTTTACTTTCAACCATTTCAAAGGAAAATTGTGAAATTCTCATTTTTCGAAGAAATAATAGAAATTTTACAATTCCCACATCTGAAAAAATAATTATAATTTTTCAACAAAAAGGTAATAATGTTCGTGGTATTATCACTTCAAAATCATTTTATGGGCAAATCCTTGATAGGAGAAATAATCAAAAAAATATCACACCAATTCTCGTATTTATTCAAAAACTAAACACTGATGAGATCTTTTCAGATAAAGCACTCTTTAGCAATAAATCATTCATTCTGCCTAATCCAACAATACATATTGGTTATTATTTAGTATCTGGATTGATTATTATTTTAATAATTTCTTTTGGTCTTTATTCTCTCAATATTAATTTTCAACTTCTGACAAATAGTAATTTTGATTTGGAAAGAAACTGTCAACTTGCTAAAATCCAATATATTCTTGAAAAAGAATATGCAAATAGTAATGAATATCCTCAAAATATTTATACACAACCATTTCTAAAAAAATATCAAGAAACTTTTTTTGAAAAAACATTACCTGTCGATCCAAAAACAAAGAAAAAATATAGTTATGAAGTAAATAGTGTATTAACAAATTATGAGCTATCTGTTCAAGGATCAAATAAACAAATCAAAAAAGAATCTCTTAGCAACATTCCAAAAAAATATAACGTGCGGATACATGAAACTGAAGATACTAAAACTACCTCCAACCTTATAGCAATTAAATCTAATCAAGAACTGCAGTGCAGTGTTGCACAAAATCTTGCAGTTGAGGACACAAATTTCTGGAATAACTTCATCAATAAAATGCTCCCAAAACTATAATTTGATATACTAACTCATGGTAGATCAATATGTCAATCAAGAGGGGCATCTCAACGTAGGCAACGGACACTCAATTTATTTTCAAGATTGGGGAAATCCTCTAGGTATTATTTTTATATATCTTCACGGTGGACCGGGTCATTATTTTGATGAAAGCAATAAAGAATTATTCGATCCTATAAAACATCGTGTTATATTTTTCGATCAACGTGGTTGTGGTAAAAGCACACCATATGCCGAAATCAGGAATAATACTACACACGATTTAATTGAAGACATCGAGAAACTTACCAATCATTTAGAGATAAAAAGATTTAATGTTATTGGAGGATCATGGGGATCTACTCTTACTCTTTTGTACGCAATCGCTCATCCTGAGAGAATCATCAATCTAATAATCTGGGGTGTGTATTTGGTGCGACAAATTGAAACTGATTATGTAAATGAAGGAATTCCTCAATACACTTTTCCCGAAGCTTGGGAACGATTTATCGCTCTAGTACCTCCTGAAAAAAGAACAAATGGAGATACTATCATGAAATATTATGCTGAAAAAATTAACTCGAATGACTTGAAGATTGCAACAACATATGCAAACGAATGGACTCTTTGGGAGGCAACCCTTCTATCTATTTCTTATGATAAAAAAAGTCTTGAAGAAGATGTTTTGGCTTCTAACAATGTTTCGGTAGCAAAACTTGAGACACATTATTTTTTGAATAAGTGTTTTGTTCCAGAAAATTATATTTTGGATTCTATCGAAAAGATAAAACATATTCCTTGTTACGTTGTTCAGGGTCGATTTGATATGTGTACTCCTCCTATCGGAGCATATGCTTTGTCAAATCTCTATGGAAAAAATCTCACATTACAATGGACGAATGCAGGACATCTTAAATCTGATAAAGATAACTTCCTTGCCTTGTATACAATAATAAACTTATTTCATCACGTAAAAGATCATTAATAAATGTCATCATACGGAACCTCAGTGATTCAGCTACAAGACAATAATAGAGTAACCAAAATCGAATAATCATTTCTTAGGTTTGCGACCGATAGTATTACTCAACTCTTTGAGTATTTCATCTATTTCTTTTCGTAATTGTACCATGTTTAATGACATATACATTTCTCTTAAATATACTTTTGTTACTTCATCTACTGTTTGATCTTCTTGTATTCGTTGGTATGGTGTCTTTGGCTTGTCATATACTTTTCGTATGAGTTTTCCTTTTTCATCTATTTCTTTGTGAATCAGTTTTTTAGAGGGTATAAAAAAATTATCATAGAGATCCATTTTTTCATAGAGCCTATTGAGTATCTGTATTTCTTCATCTGTGTCTATCCGATGATGTTCTACTACTTTACGTATCTTGTCTCTGTTCTTTTGTTCTACATGCGCATTATCATTTTTCTTATAGGGGCGTGATCGAGAGAGTTCATATTGTTTCTTTTGTGTACTTTCTATGTCTTGTTTCATACGATAAAAGAGTAATGATAATATGGTTGGGGCATTATCAGGATGGTATTCTTTTATCGGGTGATATATTCTTTGTATTGCTATGTCATGAATTGTTGTGATTGATGCAAGGCTCTTTCCTTTGTTTGCACTCCGAACTACCCATTGGGATGATACATCCGTATAATTGCCAGTAATCGCAAACTGTCCTCCTGCATTTCCTCCATTGTGTTCTACATAATCTACTTCTATATATCCTGATCCTATTGTAGCATATTGCTGAATTCTAAGTCGAATCCGAACAGCTAGTAAGGAAACTGTTAAAAACTT
>JBAXPW010000004.1:0-42001 GCA_037132015.1 Candidatus Roizmanbacteria bacterium | reverse complement strand
GTATGACATTTTCATTTCGGTATACTATGACATTAACATATCGGTCTGATAAGTGAAGATGGATACTTGACAAGAGTGAAGTAATACGTTATACTTTATATATGATATCTCTTATTGCTATCCTTAATTTAAAAAAAAGACTTGATCATATTCGACCAATAGATCATGATATCTTAAAAAATTTAGCTGAATGGTATAAAGTCGAGCTTACCTATTCTTCCAATGCTATAGAAGGTAATACACTGACAAGACAAGAAACGGCAATAATAGTAGAAAAAGGTCTTACGATAGAAGGTAAAACGATTACAGAACATCTTGAAGCAATAAATCACGCTCGAGCCTGGGATTATATTGTATCTTTACAACAAAAAAATCGTAATAATATTAGTGAAAAAACTGTGCGAGAGATACATTCACAGATTCTTCAAAATATAGATAATTTGAATGCCGGTTCTTATCGTCATGTTCCAGTACGAATAGCAGGCTCACATGTCATTATGCCCAATCCACAAAAAGTTCCGTTCTATATGACTGAATTTATCACTTGGCTTCATAATTCAGAAGAAAATATTGTTGACATAGCAATTCAGGCTCATTTAAAATTGGTTACTATACATCCATTCACCGATGGAAATGGCAGAACTGCTCGTCTTCTCATGAATTTAATTTTGATGCAGGCGGGATATCCTCCTACTATTATTCAAAAAGAGGAACGATCAAAATACTTAGCTAGTATCGAGAAGGCACAATTAGAGCGGGATTTATCGGACTATATTCCATTTATGTATAATTGTGTAGAGCGATCTTTACGCATATACCTAGATAGTATTACACCTCAAATAGATCGAGTAGAAGATAAATCATTGACAGGTACGTTACTTAAAATAGGTGCTCTCGCGAAGGAAGTTGGTGAGTCTGTTCCCACTATCCGCTACTGGACACAACAAGGGCTTCTTTCAATTGCTAAATATACATCTGGAGGGTATCAACTATATAAACCTAATATGATTGATCGTGTTAAAAAAATAAGAAAACTCCAACAGGAAAAAAGGTTGACGATAGAGGAGTTAAAAAAGGTGATGATATAAAATGTTTAACTCTGAAGGTATTTGTAATTAAAGTAACAAACTATGAAATTCTTCATTGGTAAGTTGAAGTAACTGTCCATCTTGAGCTAGAGGAGTACCTGTGATTTCTTTACCAAACCAAATTAATGGTGAAGAGTCATTAGCTTCCTCAAGTGTTTTAAAGTTTACCTCGATTCTTTTTAGACCTTCAAAATCTCCGTGATATATTCTTATTACAATCTTAGGATTTTCTTGAATTAGATAACTATCTCTTATGATATGCTGTTTTGCATATTCTTTTAATATATCAAATTCTTCTTTTGTAATTTGCATAATATTCCCCTCACGAATAAGATCATTTTGATTAACTTTCCTTTCTAATTCATATGCGTCATTAATTTTTTGAACACGGATCACAGCTGATTTGCTTATAAAAAGATAATATCTTTCGTAAGTATCTTTATTTATATTCGATATATTGGGTAGATCTTTTACTAAATATTTTTTAGTGATTGATAGTTTCATTACGAGAAAGTATATACTATAGAAATTAGTAGTTCAAACTTAACAATTTAACATTTCAGTAAGACTCCTCATTTATGAAATATATTTTGTGAACTGCTATTTCAATAGCACACTTGCTATAGTTACAAGAAAAGCGGCGAATAGTTTTTTTGATAGATTTTGTTTTTCTTGTAAAAATATTACTGCTAATAAAACTGTTACGATTAGTTTTGATTGTCGAATAGCTGTAATCTGAGCAGTATTTCCTACATCGGTTAGTGAATATAAGTAAAGAATTGCCTGCGCAGTACTAAAAACACACATAGGTAACATTCGTATAAGGAAATCAGCTTTAAGAAAGTGATTCCATTTTGATAAAGCATTTGGACGAACACAAATAAGAATTGGGACTATTAAAAAGTTTGTGATCATATTATAAAATACGACATCGAAGTGTTTAACACTATATGAATCTACGATAATCCCTAGAGCTGATGTTATTGCAACAACTACCATATACCACACTCCATTATTTACTTTAAACTTCTCTTTATTTCCAGCTACGAGCCACGTTGCAATGAGAATTATTGATGTAGCAATAATTTTTGTTAATCCGAAAGACTCATGAAATGTGATAATAGCTAAAACAATTGTGATTGGTACTTTAAGAGATTCTAATATTGTAACCTCTGAAGATTCGAGTACTTGAAGTGCTTTAAATAAAAATACAGTACACGTTCCCCATAAAAGTGATGAAATAAATAAATAGATAATATTTTCACCATGATAAGAAAAGTTGGATCCGTACCATAGTCCAAAGACGAAGTTTAAGATACCAAGAAATAGATGAAAAAAAATTGCATACGCATATGGATCACTTTTGTCATGTTTCATTAGGACTCGTTGCAATATATTGGCAATAGAGCCAAAAAGAATGCTAAAAATAGTAAGATAAAACCAATTCATATGTGATTATTATATCAAACTGGAAAACGTATTCTAGATATTTTTTGATATCTTTAATGTATAGTTAGAAAAATCTTGAACAGCTTTCCAATCCTTTTTAAAAGTATTATATGCAATCGATCCAAGTCCGATATGGAGTTGATAACAAAAAAGCCTAGTTTGTATATTTAATGTATGGGTTGCAACTGATTCAAAGTGCTCAAGAGCCTTTTGACAAAGTTGTGCTGATTCAAATTGAGGATGCCAAGGTGCATAGAAAGTAAACCACGCAATATCATATAACGAATCTCCGTATAAAGAACATTGCCAGTCAATAACAGCGCTTATTTTAGAATTAGATACCAGTAAATTATAGTTGAGTAAATCCGAATGAATGAGCTCTCGTACTTCGGGACATTGATCAACCAAAAGCGCTAACTTCGAATATATCTCATCAAAGTTTTTTGTACCAAGTGCTGAATTTGCCAGATCTTGATACCAACTGTGCACGAGGTTTTTCTCATTATCTGATTTGACATCAAGAAGATATTCTTTCCATGTCTTATATGCTCCTGTATTATTTCTATTCCAGCCTCCATACCCCGTTGATTTCGATAAGTCTGCAGTTCGTAATGAATCGAACAGTTTAAAAAGAGCCGGAAGAGCACTTCCAATCTCTATCGAAGTGAGATTATCAAAGAACTTTCCTTCGGCAAAATCTGAAACAGCAAAATTCGTCTCATACTTCTTTCCTTTATAAATAATCCTGGGAACTGGCATTGCTTCAGAATTGAAAGAATACGCAGATTCGTCCTTCTCAAAAGTTTCTGATGAGTTGCACCATCTCAGTACGTATTTTTTATTGTTATGTACAAAAGTATAGGCTTGAGACCAATTACCGCCACTCAGCAAAGATAGTTCAGAAACTTGCGAGCCAAACTGTTCATGAAGAAGTTGAGATGTATCGTATTGAGAAATATTAGGTTTTTGAGACATAAGTTTAATATATCTATTATAGTTCAAAGACATGAGAAATGGATTTAAAACATTACTGTTACTTCATCATTGAGGAGGATCATTTGTAACAGTTCAGAGTTATTGATAAAGTTATGCAGAGACACATAATGCGTCATTCCCTTGCAGAAGGGAATCACTTGAGACAAAGCTCTAGTTTTGTAAACCAGTCTTAAATAGAACTTATGAACAATCTAAGCGTGGATCCCCGCCTTTGCGAGGATGACGATTGTCTATTAAAGAGTGAGAATTCTTACGATCATTTTTATAAATAACTTTCAAAATATATTCTATGGCAGGTGTAACCATTTGGATTTTTTATCAAATAATCTTGGTGATATTCTTCCGCCTTCGTAAAAGAAACAAACGGTTCCAAAGAAGTAACAACTGGATTCTTCCATCTTTTTGATTTATTGACAATATGTATCATCTCTATCGCTTCTTCTTTTTCTTGATCATCACTATAAAATATTACGGAACGATATGATGTTCCTCGATCATTTCCTTGTTGATTTTTTGTTGTTGGATTATGTATTTGAAAAAAGAAATTGAGTAGATTTTTGAACGAAGTTTTTTCAGAATCATATTGAATCTCAACAACTTCTGCATGTCCTTCATGGTTTTCATAGGTGGGATTTTTTATTTGACCCCCAGAATATCCAACAGTCGTTTTAATGACACCTGGTTGTTTGCGGATCAAATCTTGTAATCCCCAAAAACATCCACCTCCTAATATTATTTTTTTGATCATATATTTTTAGTAGGAACGAACTTCATAGATATTGAATTTACACAATGTCGAGCGTTTTTTGGAGTAAGTTTTTCTCCTAGAAATATATGGCCTAAGTGTCCGCCACATTTCATACAGGTGATTTCGGTTCGGATACCATCTTGATCTAATGTTTTTTTTACTGCACCTGAGATTTCATCATCAAAACTTGGCCAACCACACGATGATTCGAACTTATCTTTAGAGTTATAGAGGTGTGCACCACATTGCCTACAAACATATATACCATTTTCTTTTGTATTGACATATTCACCGATAAATGGAGCCTCAGTTCCTTTATCTATTATTACCCTTTTTTCTTCTGTTGTTAATGTGTTCATAAAAGTATGACAGTTTCATTTCGATATGAAGCAAGGACTAATTTAATTACAAAGTGTTTCACAGGGGATACCATCTTTATCCCGATCTAACTTTCCTAATCCACAGGTACTAAGATAATAGTTTGCTTCTGCACAGCTTGTCATTTGACCACAAGTTGATTTTCCAGAACAGGTAAATTCACCTGACACAGTCGTATCCACACTTGGAGCAGTAACGAAATCTGTTACCGGAGTTGTGATAACATTGATTGTTGTGTCTGTGGGCACTGTGGGAACAGTAGGTATAAGCCTCTTTTTAGTTACCGTCCTTGTAATTATTTTTGTGGGAGATACTGTTTGTGAGCATGACCCCCATAAACCAAGTCCGTGTTCCCGTGCGTATTTTTCGAAACCATTAAACTTTTCAAGCATCTTTGTAGGGTATTGTTTATAACTAAAAGCATATCCTTGTTTAATCATTTCTCCATTTACAAAAGTTCTGACATTATCTGGCAAATATACATATCGTAATAACCTATTATATTTATCCTTGTTTTCTTGAGTGTTATCGTTAACAAGTATTACTGATTTATCTATTACAAAAGATTTCATTTTATCTGAAGCTGCTTTACCAAAACACTGAACAGGTTTTCGAGGATCTACTGTTTCAGGAGTATCAATACCAAGAAGTCTTACAATTTCTTTTTTACCACTGATATCAACTTGAATTGTATCTCCATCTATTACTTTCAAAACTTTATAAGTGTCTTGAGCGGTTACTTTAGGAACTGAGAGAAATATAAAAACGAGCAAAAGAAACAAATAATTTATTATTTGTGATAGTTTCTTCATATTTTTATTATATATCTTTTGGCATGAGTGTGAAGCAACAATTTTCTATCAAAATATCTAAGAGATTGTGAAATCTCAATTCATGATTGCAAAATGGTTTGATTTAGGTATCATAGTTGTATATGAAACTATATTGTCAAGAATTATTGACTTCTCCAAATAGTAAAAAAGGTTGGTATGTTGGTAGTTGGAATAATACTTTTCCATTTCCTGTGGGGTATGCGAATGCGGGCGTTGATGAGCCACATATGCATAATGTGGTTACTGAAGTTTTTCTTATTGGTCACGGAACTTCAGAATTAAGGATAGAAAAAGAAACGATACAGCTAAAAGCAGGAGATATGATAGTTGTAGAATGCGGAGAAGCTCATACGTTTCTTTCTAGCTCAGATGATTATTTACATTTTGTTTTTCATTATCCCGGGCTAAATGGAGAGGAACTGAAAAATGATAAAGTTCTCGTACCTCGAGAAAGATTGGGTCTGTAAGTTATTTTAAAACGCTTTATAGCATTTATAGCGAAAAATTCTCAATCCTTGTCTCCAACTGTCATCAAATTCATAAATAGGATATCTTTTTGGATAATGTTTGTGTATTCAAACTTTTTCAATAGATTAAACATTTGTTCTTTAGAAAAACGCTGTACTACACCTTCATTTTGTATTTTTTCTATAAACCAAAAAATAATTTTTCTTAAAATTCCATTAGTATATCCATCGACTATGATTAGTTTTCCCTGTTTTTTTAAAACTCTTGTCATTTCTATTAGTGACTTCTGGATATTTGGGTGATGATGGAGGGAATTTGAACAAACTACACAATCGAAATATTCTTTTTCAAATGGTAAGTCTTCAGCAGCTCCATTTTTAATATGAATATTGTTGATGTTTTTTGTTTTTAATTTAGCAATCTGAACCATTTTTTCTGATATATCAATTCCAAATAAATTAATGTTTTGGTTTTGTTTGTATAAATTAATGAGAAGATTTCCTGTTCCACAGCCTATATCAAGTATATTTATACATTTATTACTTTGAGGAATAGAATTGATGATTATTTTGTTATTAAAATCAAAAAATAGATTCGTTAATCCTTGATCGTAATTTTTTGCCCATAGATCAAAGCTTTTTTGAGCATGCTTGATGATTTCTGCTGATTTTTTATTTTGAATACTCATCTATGTATTTTAACAAATATTTGTATTCAAAGTTTGATGGAAGAGTAAATACTATGATTTTTATTTATATACTTCAGGGCATTTGATTCATATAAAACAAGGCTTCTAGCCATAAATGAATTGTGGCTAGAAGCCATGAGCGAACAAAGTGAGTCGAATGGCTGCGGGACATGGATTTGGTACGTCGCTATTATCTCACCTTCGGTTTGGCACTACTCCTCACCATAAACCCTATGTCGTTTATTATGAACCTCCGGTTCATACAGAACTCCTGAGGGTAAACGAACCAAGGTTAGAATCCCAAGGGCCATTACCATAAAAAAGGACCCAAAATTGGGTCCTTTTTTATGGCTGCGGGACATGGATTCGAACCATGATAGGCAGATCCAAAGTCTGCTGTCCTACCATTAGACGATCCCGCAAGTTGACTAATACACATAGTTATGAGCTAATAGCATATATATTTTAGCATACAATGCTTAAAAATGGGGTTGGGGAACGAAAGAAGAGGAGGTAGGCCGATACTTGTATGAAGCTCTTAGGAAGTATTTCCGTAAAAGACTGAACCAAGTACGGTGTAGTTTCCCTACCACCTCTAGCACTATTATACTTCAATTGCTAATGATAGTCAAACTTGTAAATTCAAAATATTTTTAATATATAATTTCCTCATGGATATTGATATTTTTGTGCGGGGTTTTGCAATAGTTTTAGTACTTTATTGGAGATTTTATTGGTTTATCAAATCACGTGTAGCTAACAAAAAAAATCCTCCAAAGATATTATTTACTCCTCGCATACTATTTGAAAAAATAGGGGTTATTCTTTTTATAGTAATTCCCGTGCTACAGTTATTAGGATGGTCTATTCTTCCATGGTTTCATAATGACTTTATTGAGATATTGGGACTTATTCTTATTGGCATTGGCGTAGGTATTGCTATTTCTGCGAGAAAAGTTCTTGATACAAATTGGGCACACGCATCGGATTTTCAAATCAAAAAGGGTCATTCGTTGATTACATCAGGACCTTATAAATATATTCGTCATCCTATATATACAGGACTCATTTGTGCTCAATTTGGAGTACAATATATTGTGGGAAGTTATGTTATATTTATTATTCCGTTGATTACAATTATTGGCTGTCTTGTTTCTGCAATTCGTGAAGAAAAAATATTGTCTGATCATTTTGGTCTTAATTATCAACAGTATAAAAAACATTCATACATGTTTATTCCTTATATTATATGAATATTCAATTGAATAAAAAAAATATAAGTGGGCAGAGTTCGGTTATTGTGACTGTTATTGTTGTCTTTGCAACGATATTGGTAACGGTATTATTCATGCTTCAGAAACAAAGAATAACTACGATCCAACAAACGCCAAAGGCTCAAACACAACAACAGGTAAATTCTCAGGCTTCACAACCAATTATGGGTGATGAAGATACGAAACAGATAGATATAGAGCTCATGAAATTTGAGTCAGATTTAGTAGATTTTGATACGATTTTATCCGCTTCGGCAGAATAAATATATGAATATACGTCTATTGGATATCTCAGAAATTGAGGAATTTTTCCCTTATTATTCTTTATCAATGCAACAGGATTTTTCAGAATATACAGAAAAGACGACTTCTTTATTTGTAAATACTATTTATAACAAAGAATATTTGCTAAAGAATATCTCATCAAAACAATTAAATGTATTTGTTTTGGTGGAGGATAACAAATATCTTGCATATGCTGTTGTAAATAAGATATTTGGAGGAGTTGTTTTTTGTACGTGGCTTGCGGTTGATATATCGATGCGCGGGAAAGGGATTGGTTCACAAATGTTGGCACATATTGGCAACTATTATAAAGAACTCGGAGCTCATAAGATGATGTTGTGGTGTATAGAAAAAAATATTCCATTCTATGAAAAATGTGGCTTTGTGGTGGTGGGAAAAGTACCTCAAAGTTATTTTGGAACGGATGATTATTTCTTGTACAAAATTCTTCAAGAGGCAAAAGAGGAAAACTATTTAAAATGAGTTTGTCTGTGCGTATAAATCTTCTAACTCTCCAATTTGACCAAAGGCGATGCGATCAAGAATCGTTTGATTCATCGTCATCATGAGAGCTGGTGTGATCACAAACTCCCCATATTTATCATTGATCTTATCCATGGTGTCAGATAAGGTTCTTTGACGTTCGACTGGTGCATCAAAAAGCGTCATCTGTGAAGATGTGCACGGGTTCAGATCATAACAGGTAACCGCTAATTTTGTAATAACTTTTTTTTCTGGACGTTTATTAAAAAGATAGATAATTTGTTTAAATAATTCAGTTGTTGTATAAAGCTCTTTATCTGTTTTGTGTCCTTGATGCCAATGAGTATAGTCTCGATAACTACATGCTATATGAATTCCACGCGCCGACTGACTTGTTATGCGAAGACGTCTCCCCATTTTTTCGGTAAGTTTCATGAGTAGGCGAGCCAGTTCTTGAGGATCATCAGTTGGTTTGCCAAGAGCATATTGTTGTCCAAATGACTTTCTATCATTTTGATAATCATCGACTTCCCATCCACGTAATCGCATAAACCAATAATGACCAGCTATACTTTGAAATACATTGTTTTTAAGCTGAGTTTCTTTTGCTTCAAGAAATTGTAACGGTGTAAAGATGCCTGCAGAGTTGAGTCGTGCTTGAAATTTTTCATTAATGCCATTTAAATCAATAAGGGTTAATGTGCTTAATACTTGTATGATATTTTCATGAGTTATTACATCAAGTCCATTTGGTTTGTGCAATCCTGCTGCAGTTTTTGCCATAAATCTATTTGTTCCGATCCCCACATTGCAAGAGATCCATTCACCAATTTCTTTTCGCATACGTTGTTTGATTTCTTTTGCAATAAATACAAGGTCAATTTTCCAGTGCATAATCGAAGTAAAATCAAGGATAGCCTCATCGATTGATTTAGGAATGACGTTTGGTGTATATTCACTAAATATTTTTCTAAATTTGATATGTACGTCTCTGACTTTGGGCGGGTCGGGTGTGCGCACGATCACTTGAGGATAGATGAGTCGTGCATCACGTACTGTCATTCCCATCTTTATTCCAATTTTTTTTGCTTCGATAGATGGGGAAAGAATAAATCCATTGGGTGTGCTATATGCTGCTACGACGAGAGGTTTATTTCTGAATTGGATATTTGATTGTTGTTCAACCGTTGCAAAACAGGAGTTGAGATCAATATGCATGATTGATGGAGGATTGTGGTTGAAAGTAGGAATTATGTCGTTTATGTTCATATGTATTTAAAAGTTATAAAGTTCTTAAAGTTATAAAGTAAAATTTTTATCATACAGAGTTTCCGTCGGTTATTTCTTCTAATATCCAGTGTAAATTTTCCGCATCAAATCGTAATCGAAAATCCATGGTTCCGTCGTTCACGTGAAAAATATGAATAATATTTCTTCCCTGTCTGTATCTATGATAATAACCAAGTTTTTTTATATTATATTCGCGTCCTCTCCATCTGATTTTTTTTGGCATCACTTCGCCTGTTTCTTCATAAAAAGCGGTAATCACATCAATTTTTTCAAATACTTTTTGTTGCATATAGACTCACATACTTATTCTAGTAAACGATCGTTCACTTTGTCAAGTGTATATCTTTTTAAAATATACTTTTAGGGTGTAAAATGGGAAGTATGGAAAATAAACTAGCACAAAAAGATAATTTAGGAAATGATCCCCTTGAGAGATTGAAAAATTTATTGATTTTGTTAGCTCAAGGACAGTTGAAGGGAATAGCTTATATTGCAGTGATATTCTTAATTATTATATTTTCGATTATTGCATTTTTTGCTTTTATCTTTAATATTTTCCCGCCATCAATAACGCCATAAATAAGTGATCGATCATCCTCTTCCTCTCTCAAGGAGCACGAGCATCATAAGAGATAAAATAATGAGATTTGCTTGATCTTCATTGATTGTTGGATCAAGTTTGGTGATAGAGAATAATCCTTCGAGGAAAGCGGGTTCTTTTTTTAAGGAAAATAATGCTTTTCCTGTATTTTTTTCATGAACTATATATTCAGGATGAAACATATATCCACTAAACATACCTACAATTGGGATCTGTTCAACAAGACTATCAAAAACTTTTACCCATGGGTTAGCTTCTGTGATAGTTGCAAACTCAAAATTCATTGCATTTTTTATGTTATATGTTGCTTTGAAGATTGATTTCATGCCTTGTCGTTGGACTAAGCCAAGTTCTCGATCTGTATTACTTTCACGTATGTGATAGGTGGCACTAAAATCTATAATTCTATCTGCTTTTATCTGATATGTTTCGTGTTCTTTTTTATCATCTCTATATACACGCACATCTTCTTTGAGTTTAAATAATTTTTGTTCAATATATTGGACGGTGGCACCTGACGCGTCAGTTACGCGTATTTGAGGCGAAAAACTGAGTACCTTAAAACTTAATTTGAGTGGATATTGATATGTCATTAATTTTCAAAAATATTAAATGTAAATCTGAGTTCTATTATATACTAAAAACAGCGCAAAATGATATAATGCTTTATAGTCATGGTAGATACAACTGTACAAAAAAAATCATTGCTTCGTATGCGTCCTTCAATTCATTTTGAAACTCAAGGTGAAAAGGAAGAAGTTGTTTTGGTGCTTCGTGCTCATCTAATAACTCAAATACCATGGATAATCAATGCTTTCTTTTTCTGCATTTTGGTTGTGTTATTTGATTGGGTTTTTGCATCGTATTTGAGCAATGCTCAATTATTTTTCTTTAATTTGATAACTGGAATTATTATATTTAATTATTTTTGGTGGAATGTGATGGTATATTATTTTAATGTAGGGATAATTACCACAGAACGTATCATCGATGTGGATTTATACAGCATCTTATATCGAGAAGTTACCGAAGCACGGAATGAACATATTCAGGAATGTACAGCCAAAATGGGGGGTTATGCAAGCGCAGTATTTAATTATGGAAATATATTTGTTGAAACCGCTGGAAATATACAGAATATTGAATTTTTAAATACGCCGTATCCTTCCGAGGTTGTGAAAATTATTAATGATTTGGTTGAACATACTCATGATACCAAGTGATTTTTTTACCACAGGAAGTCTTATTAATGCCTTTTTCAGAGTTACTTCTATTGTGATAAGTGTTATATTTATTATATATTCATTTATATTAATTAATCAGACACGTTTATTAAATAGAACTGTTACAACAGGAAGGGCACCGATGTTTTTTATGGTAGCGCTTCTTCAGTTGTTTTTTGGATTGATGCTGTTGTTGCTTGCTGTTTTAACACTGTAACATATGAATCTGACACCGCACTACTCAGTCTTGCAAGGAAAATACAAACAAAATGGTTTTTATAGACGGATGGGAACATTCGAGTATTATCTATTGATAGATCTTGGTAAAGCCCATACACACTCGATAGTTGAGCGATTTATTCATGTATTGGAAGAGAAACTCATAAAAATATATACATTTGATATTGAGGAAATAAAAAAAGTTTTTTCTGAATCAAAACACGAGGTCAATCTTACTCCAAAAGCATATATCGCGCTGGTTATACAATGTCAAAATACTATATATTTTGTTACTTCGGGAGAAATAGCAATATATATCAAACGAGATAATTATACGGTGTTGTTATTGGAAGGAACTAACTTTGCAACAGGAGTACCACTTGCAGGAGATATCTTTGTAATCAGCACAAAACAGTTTAGGGAATTTATGGGGAGTGAGGATGATTTTAAAAAAGTGATGAATCGACAGCGACCTCAAGAACTCATTCAAGTCATAGAAAATGATAATGATAATACTTTTCATCATGGTTCTGCTTTATTTTTAGAATACCCGGGGGGAACTCAAGTAATAAAAACAGAGGTTGTAGTTGTTGATACTGCTCAAAGTGTAGAAGAACGATCATCTTTATATCAAGATGATGATTCGTTTATAAAAGACCAGTATCCTCGTGTTCAAGAAGAAGATATTACACATGTTGAAAAAGAAGTTGATCAGGATAGCTTCATTAATGATCAAGTAGTTAATGTTCCTACGGTCAAAGAAATGAAAATTCAAGAAGAACATAAGGAAATGACTCCAAATAAAATAGTACATTTGATTCTTCCATATAAAACAAAACTTATTGCATTATTAAAGATGAAAGGGTCATCACAGAAAAAAAGAAAATTTATAACAATATCCGTTATTGTAGTTTTGTCTGTAATCCTTGTCTATAGTGTGATCCTTGGAAATCAACGTAGACATGATGCTGAAGCTCAAAAAAGAGTAGAATCGGTCAAAGTCTTAGTTGAGAAAAAATTAGGAGAAGCTGGAGACACGGTCTTTATCAATTTGCCAAAGGCAATGGAATTGATAGATGAGGCAAAGACAGAAGTTAATAAGTTAGAAATAAGTGCTGAAGAAAAATATAAACCCCAAATCAATGAAATACACAAACTTATAGTGGATAAAGAATCTCGTATAATCAAAAAAGAAGATAAAACTTCCGAAGAATTTTTTGATCTGAGTATCGATGATAAAAAAGCAAAGGGAAGTGCAATATATCTCAGTGCAGACTTAATGGCTATTATGGATTCAGAAAATGGACGTATTTATTTACTTTCATTAGAAAAAAAATCATTTGAAAAGATCGGTGTTCCTGAGGTAAAATCTGCTCAAAAAATTGTGCAATTTAAGGATTTTATCTATGTTTTTAGTCAGACTAGCGGAGTATATAAGATCAACAACAAAGGTAAAGCAGTAGAGGTAATAAAGGCAGATAGTTCGTGGGGAAAGATAGTTGATCTAGAGGTATACAATGGCAATATCTATATGCTCGATGTAAATACAAACGACATATATAAATATGTCGCAGTAGAAAGTGGGTTTGCAAACAAGACTTCATATTTTGGTTCTGGATCAGGAGTAAATCTAAGCAATGGTAATTCATTATCAATTGATTCATCTGTCTATATTGGATTAGAAAATAATGTGCTTAAATATGCGGGAGGAGCGCCTGAGACTTTTGGTATGAAGTTGCCAAAAAAAGATTTTTCAATCAACAAAATATATACCAATAAAGATGTGTCAAATATATTTGTTTGGGATAAGAAGAATAGTTCGGTTTATGTTATTTCAAAAGATGGTCAGTATCAGAAAGCAATTCAGTCGTCTTCATTTGCGAAAGCTTCGGATATCGTAGTTTATAATGGCGCAATATACACTATAGAGGGTAGTAAAATCTATAAAGTTACTGTTGAATAGGGGAATAACTTAGGTAATATTTTATATGTTGGGGTTCATATATAACTAGCGATATTCAAATACTTTGAAACCGTGATATGAAACAAGTATACATCAATAGCAAAACGCGTCCCTATTTAATCGTATCAGTAAGTGGCTTCTTTAATGTATCGACTGTTGAAGTATTTAACACATATATATTTGGTCCTGTATTTGTCTTAGCATAATAAGAACTCTCATCTTTTGTATAAATATCTAGTGTTTTTGTATTAACACCTTCTACAAATGAGATCTGTAAAATTGGATTACCAAGAGGATTGTCAGAAGGAGCTGATCGTAATATATCAGTACCTTCGAGTGTCTGTAAAGTAGAGATGAAGGAAATTGTTGAATCTTTTTTCTCTAACATGATGGTTGATTCAGGAGCGGTGATTTTCACATTGTTTACCAACTTCTCATCCTTAACAAGATTTAATTTTAAATTACGAAATTCTGTAGATGAAAAAACTTCAGAAAATCCTTGACCAACATATATATTATTTTCATCATTAAAACGTACATAGTTATTGCCGATCCCTTGGCTATCTCCAATATAGATTCGATTTTTTTGATTATTTGTTTCAAATTCAATATATTGACTGTTAATACCAAATTGTGAGTGATTATTTTTATTTGTAGATACAGGATTATTTTTTGTAACATCTGTAAGCGCTTTGATTATAGATGATACTTTTTCTTGATTTGAATCGTAGGTTGTATTATTTTGTACTACTTTCCATGTACCATTGTCTGGTATAAACTGAATCTTTTTTCCAGATTGATCAAGAACAATTGATTTTATTTGAGAGATGTTAAGTAAACTATATGGTTTTGAGCTAGATTTTGGAAAGAAGGGAGGAATATATATAATTACCGCAAATAGTATGATGAGTGCAAAAGTTGCTATAGAAAGTGATAAAAGTCTTTTTTGTTGTTTGTTTTTCATGTATACTTCATCTAAATTAATGACTAAAATGTGTAAGTACAGATATATTATAGCAATATTTACTATTTAGGCAATAACTATTTTTGACAATGAACCATTCTCACACAATTGATGATTGTAAAAAAAATAAAGAGTATGAACAGGTACAGCTAATTCTTGGAAAGGATGAGTCTGAGATACTACGATTTTATAAAACATATAATAAATCAGTGTTTAGATTGGTTTATAAACAAATACCTGATAAACAAAAAGCAGAAGAGATCATGCACGATGTGTTCCTTGATTTTATTGAAGCATTGCGTGATTTTTATTTTCAGTGTAGTTTGAAAACATATTTATTTTCAATTGCGCGCCATAAAATAATTGACGCTATTAGACGTAAAAAAATTAAACATATATTTTTTTCTCATTTGCCTTCGTATATCGTTGATGGACTCAAAGTTGTTTTTATTGAGGATGAGATAGAACAAAAAGAAATTACAGAGAAAATAAATACAGTCATGTCTTCTTTGCCGAATGAATATGAGGTTGTGTTACGACTAAAATATATAGATGGTGCGCGAGTTAAACACATCGCAGAAAAAATGTCTCTTGGATTTAAGGCTACTGAGAGTTTGATATTTCGAGCAAGACAAGCATTTATCAAAGCGTTCCAGTCAGAGGGTTAATAATATGGATACTTTTGAAATAAAATTGAAGAAAAAATTAGAAAATGTATATGAATTAAAACCTCATTCGTTTGGCGTTCCCTTACTTGATGTAATCTATAAACGCTCAACAGGAAGTTTGAAAAAAAATCCGTTTATTTTATTCATTCCTGTCTCAATTTTTTGTGGTATTTTGATGTATAGTGTGTTTGGTTCACTTATTGTATCGTTGGTAAGTAGACTTCAATATGGATTTTAAATTAATGATAAGCACAATAATATCTGGAGTGATTTTAGTAGGTCTTCGCACAGTACAACTCATTCGATCTCCCTATAAAACAATTCGTATCATTTCAAATGATGTAAATTATTCACAAATATATGTTATATTTGTTTTGATATATCTCTATTTTATTTTTGCCGATTTTGTAAAACGATTTAATTATGCTCCCACTCTCATTTATGCAGTGTTTCTCCTTAATTTTTTATTAAGCTCTGTATTCTTCTATTTTATGAATGTCGTACAAATAAAACGAAGTGATATTAGACCATTCATCATGACATTTGCGTATTCTTTGATGCCTAGTTTGATTTGGTTTACCATAAATACATCATTATTTTTGATTTTTCCACCTCCAAGAACATCTTCAATTCTTGGAACACTATTTAGTATTTTTTTTATTATATTTTCAATGGGTATGTTGTTTTGGAAGATTCAGTTGGTCTATTTATCATTGCGATTTGCAACAAAGGCATCATTTTTAAGTATTGCATATGCGGTGATATTGTATTTATGTATTTTTGCCCCGTATTCAGTATTGCTATATTATGCGGGTATCTTCAGAATTCCTTTTATATAAGAATGTTATTGAATAGTTTTGCGACTATTCTTATATGAGCCTTCGATCATATAAAACCATAAAAGAACGATCATTATTTATTTCCCAAGAAACTGGGGCAAATATTGATTCTATAAATACTGCATTTAATGATATAGAAACTAATGTTCATTGTGAAAACCTTGTGGGAGCGGTAACTGTTCCTCTTGGAATAGCAGGTCCTATCAAAATAAATGGTGGACATACGAGAATGTCGGTCTATATTCCATTAGCTACAACTGAAGGTGCACTGGTTGCATCGGTAAATAGAGGGTGCAAAGTGATAGGATTAGCTGATGGAGCAAGTGTTGTGGTAGATAGGACGGGAATGACTCGAGGGCCTGTATTTGAAGTAAAAAATCTTGAAGATCAACAACGATTGAGAGCATGGATATATGAACACGAAAAAGAGATTGCACACAGTGCACAAAGAACATCAACACATCTAAAATTTAAGAAAGCGACGGTAAGTGCGGTGGGATTGTATGTATATACTCGATTCTATTTTAATACTGAGGATGCGATGGGCATGAATATGGTTACTATTGCGACAGAAAATATAGTAACCCTGATCGAGAATCAAACAGGAATCCGATGTATAGCAGTAGCAGGAAATTATGATATTGATAAAAAACCAGCTTGGTTAAACTTTATCAATAATCGAGGTTTTGCAGGATGGGGTGAAGTTGTGTTGTCAAAAGATATAGTTCATAAATATTTAAAATCAACTCCTGAAAAAATGTTTGATGTGTGGTTGTCAAAGTGTATGATTGGTTCTGCAATGAGCGGTTCACTTGGATTTAATTGTCATTATGCAAATATCATCTCTGCATTATATATAGCAACAGGACAAGATCCAGCACACGTTGTTGAGGGGAGTATGGGAATTACAACGATGAAAATAGTATCTGGTGGAGCGCTCTATGTATCGGTGTATCTTCCTGCAATTATAGTGGGAACTGTTGGTGGTGGTACTATATTAAAGACTCAAACTGAAGCACTCAATATTACTAAAACAAAAAAATCTGAAGAGTTTGCAGAAGTTGTAGTTGGAGCTGTGCTCGCGGGCGAGTTATCATTACTTGCTTCAATTTCTGAAGGAAGTCTTGGAAAAGTCCATTCATCTCTTGGAAGGTAGAATATTTCATCATAGTATGAGTAAATTTTATTTCAGATTGAGTTTTGTCATCCCCGCGAAGGCGGGGATCTAGTGATTTTATGTAAGAATAGATTTTATTTTAGATTGAGTTTCGTCATCCCCGCGAAGGCGGGGATCTAGTGACAATAAGCAAGAATAGAATCCATTTCAGATATTAAAATATTTTTTTTCACAAAATGACAGGAATTGTAGATTACGGATTTTATATTCCACGATATAGAATCAAAGTTGATGAGATCGCTTCATATTGGCAACGTGATGGTGAGGAAATAAAAAAATCATTGTCTGTTGAAGAGAAAGCGGTCGCTTCTCATGATGAGGATGTGGTTACGATGGCAATTGAAGCGTCAGCAATAGTTATTCAAAATCTTAAACACAAAGAAAAAATTGGTGCTATTTTTGTAGGTACAGAAACATCACCTTATGCAGTAAAACCAATCTCAACTATGATAGGTGAGTGGCTCGATATTCCCCATCATTATCTTGCATATGATACACAATTTGCGTGTAAAGCAACTACTGGAGCATTAATATCCGCTAACGCTATGGTGAAATCTAAAAAAGTTGTAAATGTGTTAGTATGTGGAGCTGATAAGGCAAATGCAAAACCACAGGATATTTTAGAATGTACTTCCGGTTCAGGTGCAGTCGCACTCTTGATTGGAGATACAAATGTAGCTGTTGAGATAGTTGATTCAACATCTTTTTCTTCTGACACCCCAGATTTTTGGAGGCGATCAATGGTATCTAATCCAACTCATGCAGGAAGATTTACAGGCAAACCTGCATATTTTCATCACATAACTTCTTCAACAAACTATATACTTGAAAAAAATAAGTTAAGGCCAGAAGATTTTACTTATGCAGTGTTTCATATGCCAAATGGTAAATTTCCTATCGAGGTGTCTCGCATATTGGGATTTTCACAACAACAAATTCAAAAAGGACTTGTTGTTAAAAAATTAGGAAATTCATACACTGCTTGTGCGCTTATGGGATTGGTTTCTGTGCTTGAGGAGGCAAAAGAAGATGATACCATTTTTCTTGCTTCTTACGGATCAGGAGCTGGATCAGACGCATTTATATTAAAGGTTACTAAACACATCGATTCTATAAGAAAAAATTTTAAAGAAAAATTAGATGATGTTATTTATATATCATATCGGCAGTATCAACAGTTCATGGGAGGAGGATACTGATATGAGACCATCAATTATTGGATATAACAGTACACAATTTGGAGAGCTTTGGGACAAGTCTTTATATCAACTTCTTTATGAATCCGTTCAAGGGTTATTTGACAAGACTAACAGAGATATAAAAGAAATTGATGCAATATTTTATAGTAATATGCTAGGCGGACTGTTAGATAATAATTTATTATCATCTGGAAAAATTGCAGAGTTATTTCATACTCATATTCCTGTGTATCATTATGAATCAGCATGTGCATCTGGTGGAATGGCTTTTCAACAAGCAACCATGTATCTTCAAGCCAACAGAGACAAAAATGTGTTAGTTATTGGTGCTGAAAAAATGACAGATGTTTCACCAGAGAAGATCACGGAGGCTCTTATATCTGCTTCATCAGGAGAGGAACAATCTGCTGGACTTACATTTCCCGGGCTGTATGGAATGATTGCCAATTATTACTTACAAAAATATTTGTATTCTTCGGAAGTATTATCTTATGTGAGTGTAAAAAATCATTTTCATGGAAGTCTCAATGCTCATGCACATTTCAAAAAAAAAGTATCATTTGAGATGGTTGAACAGAGCTCATTAGTTGCAGATCCATTGCGAGTATTACATTGTTCTCCTATTTCTGATGGCGCTTCTGCATTATTGCTTTCAAATAAAAAAGAATATTTAGGACAGGTAAAAATACTCTCATCCTCACTTGCGACTGACACAATATCACTCAAAAAAAGAACATCGTGGGATTCTCTCGAAACAACAGTGATAGCGGGCAATCAGGCGTTTGATATAGCAGGTTGTGATAGGAAAAGTATTGATGTTGCTGAGGTGCATGATTGTTTTTCAATAGCAGAGATTATTGCGATGGAAGATCTTGGATTTTGTAAAAAAGGAGAAGGCGGAACAAAAGCGATGGAATATGCTACGCAATTAGGAAAACAAGAGAGATTGGTTGTAAATTCCTCTGGAGGACTTAAAGCATCGGGACATCCAATAGGTGCAACAGGAATAAAACAAATAGGGGAATTGTATCTACAGTTATCAGGACAAGCAGGAGAACGACAAGTAGCGAGTGCACAATATGGACTTTCCCATAATGTGGGAGGGTCGGGAGCCGTTGCTGTTGTGAGTATTTTAGGAATTTAATGTCATAATATGAATTCACCAGTAAAAATGTGGAGAAGGCAAAAAGAGATACGAAAATATATTGGTTTAAAAGGAGTTGTTTTGCTTCAAACAACGATTTATGTTGCTCCATCTCGATATCGTGAGTATGTTCCTTATACTGTGGTGTTGGTAGAACTTGATAATGGTGAAAAAATATATGGACAAATATGCGACAATAAAGACCCAATTATTAAAAATGGATCAATTGTCTGTACTGTTTTACGAAAAATACCTGATATCAATAAAGAAGATCTTGTATCATATACCATTAAATTTAAACCTTGTTAATAATGTATGAATAAAGTAATTGTCTCAGCTCCTGCAAAAGTAATTTTATCTGGTGAACATGCTGTTGTGTATGGACGACCTGCTATAGCATGTGCTACGCAGTTGCGGATCACGTGTGTTGTAACACACAGCAATAAAATAGAGATAAAAAAAAGTCTAAAACCAATATATGATCTTGTATTAAAAACGATAAAAAAAGAAGGCCATACAATTATAAATGAAGAGTGTTCAGTCAAAATTACTTCCGATATTCCTGTTGGAAGAGGATTGGGATCTTCTGGAGCTCTAAGTGTTGTGTTATCTTCGGCTCTGTATACATTTTTAACTGAAAAAATTCCAGACAAAGAATATATTAATTCTCTCGCATATCAAGTTGAAAAACATTTCCATGGCAATCCATCAGGAATTGATAACTCAACCTCATGTTTTGGAGGGTTGATTTATTTTAGGAAAGAATTTGAATTTTTAAAAAATATTTCTTCACTGGGATTTAAAATACCAAACAACATCGAACAAAAATTATTTTTAATAGATTCTGGAAAGTCTGTTGAATCTACATTGGAGATGGTGCAATTAGTTGGTAGAAGATATAATGAAGATCCTGAAAGAATGGAGAAGATCATGTATTCAATCGAAAAATTTACAAAAAGGTTAGTAATATCAATTGTCAAAGAGGATGTTGTATTATTTGAGTCAACTCTAAAAGATATTCAAAATAAGCTTGAAGAGATGGGTGTTGTTTCTGATAAAACAAAAAAAATAATACAATTATTAAATACATTTGGAACAGGAAAAGTTACGGGAGCAGGCGGAGTAATTGATGGATCAGGATTTGTATTATTTTTTACTACAGATCAGGAAGGACTTATTCAATTTCTTAACGAACAAAAAATACCATACTATCAATTTAAACAGGATACCCGAGGAGTTGAAATTATTTGTGAATAATATTATATGAAAAGCACAGCAATCGCACCATCTAATATAGCATTTATCAAGTATTGGGGTATGAAAGATTCAGCCATATTTCTTCCGTGTAATTCGAGTATCTCTATGAATCTGAGCAATTTACTTACAAAAACTACGATTGAATTTAGTGAGGAATATAAAGAAGATAAAGTATATCTCAATGGAATATTTGATGAAAAAGTTACGATACGAGCAAAAAAACAGATTGATTTATTACGAACTATTGCAGGAGTAGAGATATTCGCAAAGATTGTTTCAGAAAATAATTTTCCAACGAGTACGGGGCTATCTTCATCTGCATCTGGATTTGCTGCTCTGACAGTGGCAACGGCAGGAGCTCTTGGATTACGCTTGAGTGAAAAGGAGCTCACTATTCTCACTCGCAAATCAAGTTCGGGATCGGCTTCCCGTTCTATTCCTGATGGATTTGTTGAATGGAAGGAAGGATCAGACGATGCAACATCATATGCTTATTCTATGAATACACCAGATCATTGGGATATCATTGATGTGATTGCAGTTGTAAGTTCAGGACCGAAGGATGTTGCAACGATAGATGGTCATAAACTTGCCTATACAAGTCCTTTTTTTGAAACGCGTATAAATAAATTAAAGAATAAAGTTCAAGAGTGTAAAAAACATATTACAGAAAAAAATTTTATTGGTCTTGGAGAGTTGTGTGAAGCAGAAGCTCTCGAGCTTCACGCAATCATGATTACTTCAACTCCATCACTTATCTATTGGTTACCACAAACAGTGCTTCTTATGAAGTTTGTCCAACATTTGCGAAGAGATGGATTACCTGTGTATTTTACATTAAATACGGGTCAGGACGTGCATATTCTTGTTCAAACTCAGCATAAAGATATCTTGATTAAGGAGCTACACACACTCGACTATGTAAATAAAATAATAGAAAATAGAGCTTCAAAAGGAGCACATTTGATAGAAGATCATTTATTCTAACTATGAAACAACAGCTTGTATTTGTAAAAATAGGGGGAAGCTATATTACAGACAAATCAAAGCCATATTCAATACATTCAAAGAAAATAAAGAAATTAGTTTATGATCTGGGTAAAGTAGTTCAAGATAATCCTAATATTCAGTTTATTTTTGGAAATGGTGCTGGTTCTTTTGCACATGTTCCTGCAAAAAAATACAAAATTCAAGAAGGGATTACAGATATGAATGGATATTTGGGTATGTGCCACGTGGCATATGATGCTCAGATGTTAAATCTCATTCTTTCAAAGGAATTTTTAAATAATAATGTTTCTGTGTTTCCTGTACATCCTTCTTCATGCATGACTCTATTAGATAAAAGTGTTAAGTCGATTTATTCTCAAAGTATTAGAGCATTAGTAAATGCAAATATTATTCCATTTATTCACGGAGATATAGTAGTTGATGAGATACGAGGTGCTTATATATATTCAACTGAGGCATTGTTTGATGTGCTGATTCAAGAATTTGAAACGGCATATGATATTTCACATATAATTCATCTAACTGTTGTAGAAGGTGTATTTGGTCCAAATAACAAAGTAATACCAGAAATAGATTCAAATAATATTAGTGAAGTTGAACAGTATTTAATTAATGCTGAAGGATATGATGTTACAGGAGGAATGGCGCATAAAATTCATCAGTCTCTTGAATATTCTAAAAAAGGAATCCAGACGTATATTATTCAAGGAAATCAAGCTAATACAATCAGCAAAATCCTTTCAAATATTCAAATAGAAACAGGAACTAAAATAAGTTAAAACAATGTCGGTAATGTTATAGTACCATTTGGTCCAAAGATTCCGAGAACATTAGTCACGATAACAAAGAATAATACAAGAACAATAACAACAACAACGACGCCGATCGCGCCATAGGTGATTTGATCTTGAGCTTTTTTAACTTTTTCTTTTTCTCCTCCAGAAGTAATCCAATTATATGCTCCCATTAACATATATAGAAGAGCTGTAAAACCAGCAATAATCAAAAAAATACGTATACCACTTCCAAAAATATTTCCTGCTGTTGCTGTTGCCTGATCTTTGGTTGCAATTTGGGGACAGATAGGTCCAAAACAGACAGCTTGTTTAGGAGTTACCGCCTGGAAAAAAAGACGATTAAATGTTTCAGTAAACAGGTGAAATTTTATCATAATATTATAGTGTCTTTATATCTGGATTGATAAGCGCATCCCATCGTTTAAATACGATGATACCAATAAGTATAGCGATCAGTGGTGTTACAACAATAATAATAAGTCCAATAATAGTATAGGTAATCCGACTATTTGCCTGTGAGATTTTTTTACTATCTCCTTCAGATGTGATATATGAATATCCAGCGGTGAGAAAATTTACGAGTGTATATAATCCAGCTACAATCAAGAATAACTCAAGCCCAAGATTGAGGATTTTTGTGAGAGATGTGACTGGATCATCCGCAGGTATGGTTGACAATGTTGGATTAATTTTTCCAAACGGATCAGCTAATGCTAAAAATCTCATATAGGTATATTAACTTGAAAAATAAGTTTGAGTAATTGTATGATAATAAAACTCCCAATAACAAGTGCAAATCCAATGAGAGACATCATAAGGAGAGATTGAGCCTTTTTGAGCTTTTCAGCATTACCTTCACTGCTCATATACATAAATCCAGCATATATAAACATAATAAAAAGAACTATTCCAGCTCCTGTTACTGCAATGGGTACGAGAAGGTTAGTAAGATCAGCTATTGTCCCCATTTTTTTAGTAAAGGGCATAGCGTCTTGTATAGTTGTAGGATTTATTTGAGCTAGATACACATTTTGCATGAATTCAGTCTATAACAAATGATTTTTGAAGTCAAGAAGACTAATATAATATGGGAGAACATAGTAAGAAGCTTCATCACGTTGCCATCATACCTGATGGGAATCGAAGATGGGCAAAACAAAAAGGACTATTTTCAATAGAAGGTCATCGAAGAGGATATGAACAAAGTGTAAAAATCGCACGATTATCAAGGCAGATGGACATAAAAATTCTCACATTGTGGGGATTTTCTACAGAGAATTGGAAACGTGCTGAGGAAGAGGTGGGATATCTCATGGATCTATTTTATTTTGGTGTTGATGCGCATTTGAAGGAAGCTCTCGAAGACAAAGTGCGTATAGTACATATTGGTCGAAAAGATAGAATGAGTGAAAAATTGCGTAATAAAATTATTGAAGCAGAAGAAAAAACCAAACATTTCGAATCATATTATCTTGTGCTTGGTCTTGATTATGGTGGCCCTGATGAAGTAGTGAGAGCAACAAAAAAAATGAATGAAGAGAATGGCGATGATGTGATGAAATATTTAGACACCGCAGTTCTTCCCTTTCCAAATGCTGATTTAATTATTCGTACAGGTGGTGAAAATAGATTATCAGGATTTTTATCTATGCAAAGTGCTTATGCGGAGCTTATGTTTGTTGATGACCTGTATCCTGATTTTTCAAATGAAAAGTTCAAATTATGTATTGATGAGTTTTATGAACGAGATCGAAGATTTGGAAAATGAGTTGCAGTATTTGCGGTAAACATGCGGTATAATGATTTGTATGTTTTCCCCTGTATATACTATTACAAATAAAATTCTTCTTCATATCTCTCGTATCGAGGCTGCAGAAGAAGTGATAAAACATGCTCCTATTTTACCTCTTTGGGAAAAACAGTTTAGAGAAGAGGCTGTAGTTCGTGCTGTTTATCACGGAACGCATCTTGAAGGAAACCAACTTCATAAAGATGAAGCAAAAGATATTCTTCTCGGCAAAGATGTTATTGGACGTCCAAGAGATATTCAAGAAATAATAAATTATAGAAAAGTTATTGAATTTATTGATGAAGAAGCAAATCGTCCTATTGAAAAAATCACCGATTCTATAATAAGAAAAGTTCATAAAATAATTATTGAAAAAATTCTCTTGCCCGAACAAGCAGGTGAATATCGCACTAAACAAGTTATTATCAGAAATTCTGAAACAGGAGAAGTTACATTTCGTCCTCCCCCTGCAATTGAAGTACCATTTTTAATGCGTGAATTTTTATTCTGGGTGAATAAAGATGATAAAGATATGATTCATCCCATTCTAAAAGCAGGAATTGCACATCATGAATTAGTACGAATTCATCCTTTTATAGATGGTAATGGAAGAGTAGCTCGAGTTCTTGCAACACTTATGATGTTTTTGGGAGGGTATGATATTCGACGATTTTTTTCACTCGAAGAATATTATGATAAAGATTCATATGCGTACTATGAAAATCTTCAAAAGGCATCCTCAGGTGATACAAGTGCATGGTTAGAATACTTTACATTTGGAGCTTCAGTAGAGTTTGAACGAATAAAAGAGAAAATTCTCAAACTTTCAAAAGACTCAAAATTAAAAGATAAGTTTGGAGGGAAACAAGTGTATTTAACTGAGCGTCAGATAAAAGTAATTGAATATATTCAAGAAATTGGATACTTGCAAAATAAAGCATTTCATCAAATAGTATCTGATGTTTCGGAAGATACGATACTTCGTGATGTGCAAGATCTAATTAAAAAAAATGTTATAAAAAAAGTTGGAAGTACGAAGTCTGCACGATACGAAATGTGCTAAATAAAAAATATGAAGTTTTCAATATTGGCAGAACATTTAGAAAAAATAGAAAAGACAAGTTCACGATTGGAAATAACTCAGTTACTTGCAGATCTTTATAAAAATTTATCAGCAGAAGAACTTCATTATACAGCCTATTTATTACAAGGAAGAGTTGGACCACTATTTGAATCAATAGAGTTTGGTATGGCCGAGCGTATGGTGATACGAAGTATTGGTAAATCAATGCAGATTGATGTTTCAGATTTTGATAAACGATATAAACAAATAGGAGACATTGGTGAAACACTACAAAAATATAAAGAAGAGATAACTTCAATAGAACAGTATGATCTTTCAATTATAGAAGTATTTCATGAATTAAAAAAAATGGCACAGAGTTCGGGAGAGGGTTCTCAAGAAGTTAAGATGAATATTCTTGCATATTTGGTACGAGTTGCAGATCCGCTCACAGCAAAATATGTTGTACGTATACCACTTGGAATGTTACGTTTGGGATTTTCAGATATGACGGTCCTCGATGCGTATTCATGGATGTTAACAGGTGATAAAAAATTAAGACCACTTATAGAAAAAGCCTATCATGTCCGTCCTGACCTTGGATACATTGGAAGAGTATTAAAAGAAGGAGAAGTTCAAGGAATAGAGCATGTAAAACCAGCCCTATTTACTCCAATTCTTATGATGCGTGCAGAACGGTTATCCTCAGCAGATGATATTATAAAAAAAATTGGAACATGTGCTATAGAATCTAAATATGATGGATTTAGAGTTCAAGTACATTTTAATAAACAGTCAGGTGAAGTTCGAATTTATTCACGAAACCTTGAAGATGTTTCATATATGTACCCAGATTTAATAGAAGGTGTTCAAAAGGAAGTAATTGCCAACGAGATTATTTTTGAAGGAGAAGCAATAGGATTTGATTCTCAAACAGGATCATTTTTACCATTTCAAGAGACGGTTCAACGAAAACGCAAACATGGTATTGCAGAAAAGGCAAAAGAAGTTCCCTTGAAATTATTTACGTATGAATTATTGTATGCAGAAGGTGAAAACTATCTTGAAATACCATTTCATGAACGTCGCAAACAGCTTGAACACTTTATTCAAACCACCGGAGATATTCATAAAGATACATTGTTGGTAACAGAAGAACATATCACAGATAACGCAAAAGAGTTTGAAATATTATTTGAAGATGCTATTGCAAAAGGACTTGAAGGTATTATGGCAAAAAAACTTGATGGAATATATCAAGCAGGAGCTCGCGGGTGGAATTGGATAAAGTATAAACGAAGTTACTCATCTCAGATTGATGATACGATAGATTGTCTTGTGATGGGATATGATTTTGGAAAAGGGAAGCGGGTCGGGTTTGGCATAGGTGCATTTCTTGTGGGTGTATATCAAGAAGAGCTTGATCAGTATGTAACGATTGCTAAGATTGGAACAGGATTAACAGATGATGAATGGAGAGAGCTACAAGTGAAATCAGAGACATGTCGAGTTAAAACAAAGCCAAGTATGTACGATGTAGATAAAGCAATGGAAGTAGATGTATGGATTGATCCGCAAATAATTGTTGAGATAAAGGCCGATGAGATAAGCAGATCTCCTGTACATACAGCAGGTCGGATCATGAAGCCTTCAAAATCAGGGAATGCATTTGATATTGAAGTTTCAGGATATGCACTTCGGTTTCCACGATTAACACGATTTCGTGATGATCGTCGTCCGGGAGATTCTACGACACTTACAGAACTTGAAGATATGTTTAAGAATCAAAAACAACCAACGAAAAAATAACTATTTTTTTCTTCTCTTATAAAGTATACGGTTGATCTTTCCAATTATTTTATGATAGTGTAAGGTTGTTAGCATGCGATATGGATATTCAATAAAAAATGACCATGGTTTATACTTAATTCTACGTGCTGAAATGTATACGGTGTGATTGGTGTCATACGCTATTTCTGCTCCAACTTCGTTAAGATGTATGCTTAGATCAAGATCTTCATGAACTTTTTTATCATTCATACAAATATGTGGTTTTACACGATTCCATATCTCTTTTGTCAAAGACATATTAGGTCCCAATAATATATTATGACCAAAAATAATCCGTGAACTCCATAGATATAGTTTGATATACAGACCCATTTTGAAAGGAAAGTCAAAGAATGATGCATTTCCTCCGAGAGCATCTATATCTTCTTTTTCAAAACGAGTGCGTATCTTTTTTATCCAGTCGCTTGGGAGTACACAATCCGCATCACATCTACAAATAACATCTGAGGTGGCAAAGTCGAATCCAGCATTTCTTGTTGGAGTAATTCCTCGTGTGATCTCAAATATAACTTTTACGTTATGGGTATGGGCTATCTCGATTGTTTTATCTGTACAATGATTATCGATAATGATTATTTCATCTGGTTTATCGACTTGAGAATCGAGACTATCGAGACATCTGCCAATAAATTTTTCCTCATTATGGACAGGTATTATGACACTAATAGTTTTGCGTGTATTCATAAAATTGTATCGTGGTTATTATATTGTATATTAAATTCGGAAAGGATCGGATAGTGATCTGATCCGGGCGTAGTTATTTTTGTAGTTTTTATAAATTCAATATTTTTATATAAAATATAGTCAAGTTTTAATGGAATTCGTATAAACTTGAATTTATGTTCCAATGTGTGAGTAATATTTGAGGTTGCTTCTAAAAGATCATATTTATGAAAAATTTTTTCAAATCGTTTGCGTCTGAATGGATAGTTAAAATCACCTGCAAAAATTTGTGGATGTGAGATGTCAGGAAGTGTATTATTAAATGCGAGATTCATTTGTTTAATTCTCGTTCTATTTGTCGCTTTTGGAGTGAAGTGAATATTGTATATATCAAGCTCGATGGAGGTATCTTTTAAGGTAAAAATAGTTTTTAGAAGAGTTCTATTTTGTTTTACTCCTTGAAATAAATTATAGAGTGTTTCATACGTACTAAATGGTAAGTTAAATACAGTGGATTGTTTGAAGTCTAATTTAGTTTTGTTATAGAATGTAGCATTTCCAAACATCACATCTTTGTGAATAAATGAGTTGGAGCAATCTGCTAATGAATAGTTTTGTGGTAACTTCTTTTCAAGAAATTGATTTTTTACATCAACCTCTTGTAAGCATATGATATCTGGTCGATACATTGCTACCAACTCTTGAAGTTTTGAAAATGCTTTATTGTAATAGATGTTATACGTCAGCAAGCTGATCTCCATACCTTTATTATATCAAGATTTATCGCATACATTGTATTGAAAAAGTTATCCACAATTTATTTTTATAGTATAAAAACGCACACGGACAATCTAAAATAAAATATATAAACTATAGGGTATCTTGTAGTAGGTTCATAATTTGTTACAGGACTTGACAAAAGAATTGTGATGAATTAAGATGTCTGTATGAAGTTCATAATAAATATCAATAAACTATTTCATACGCAGTTCTTTTCATATAAAGGACAAGTTAAAGGTAGTGAGGTGAATAATGAATTTAAGACAATGATGAAGAAGAACTTAACTATCCCGATAAAGTTGTATCACTTATAAGAAGAATTTTTACGCAAAAAAAAGAGCATCACTACCGCTCGCATATAGGGTATCGACGTGTAGTAATGCTCTTTTTTCGTACTTCATAGTTGAAATACAAAAGTAATTCATTTAATCATATTTGTTTTTTAATGTCAAGTCGCTGTTTAATTAACTTGATATAGCAATCCCTTCTTATTCTTTGATTGAAATATTTTCTTTCCTATTTTCCCAAATTTATCCTCTTTTATATTTGTATATTTATTACGTTCCAATGTGCTAACTACTATATATTTTACGTTGTATTTTTTCAATAATTGAATTGTTAATACTAAATCATTCGATTCATACATATTCACTACATCAGGTATGCGCTTTCCAACAACATCAGGATCATTTCTCCATAACCATTCATGTACCCACCATCCAGCAACGGTAGGCAACCCTGTATATGCTGATACACGATCATAATCTGTATATGAATCACCTTGAGCTTCTAAAATAGTTGGTTGAGATTTAACAATTTGTGTGTTTATGTAATCAATTATTTCTTTATCTTCAGGATATATGGTGTTTAACCATACAGTTCCATCTAACTGAGGTTCTTTCTTAAGTGTTCCATAATAAGAAGGAATTGCAAAGAATGGATATATAGCCACAAAGAAGAAAAACACCACAAAAATGCCCTTTAGTAACCATTTTATTGCCTTATTGAGTGATGCTATACGATAGAAAACATATGTTGATGCAAGACTCATGATTATAAATGCTTGATATCCCAATTTGAACATGGTATTTGCTCTAAAATGCGCAGGATAAATATCTTTTGCATAAAAAAATTCTGGAATAATTATCAAGAAAGTTCCAAATCCGAAGAGCAATAGGATAAAGGTATCAAGCGATAACAGAATAGATTGAGTTTCGATTTTATGATTAGAATGTCTTCTATTATCAACCCACAATAATATAATAAAGAGTAGACAACAGATCCAGAAGAATCCCCATAATATAAATAACATCCACGGAGGAGAAACCTGACAATTTTCCTGAATAAACAAAAATGGACCAAGTTTTTTTATATTAGATAAAAATGCTGGTGGACAATTTACCCCAATCCCAGATGCGAATGGTATAAAAAATAATGAAAAAGGAAGTGAGCACAGGATGAAGGTAATGATTACCATTATAGAAGTGTAGAGAGCTAGTAACTTTTGTCGAAATACGAGGAAAAAAGTAATAAAAACTAATAATAAATAGATAGGAACATCAAGAACATTAGTCATGTAATGTATAGCTATCAAAAATCCAAATAAAAGAGCATAGGGTGACATTTTTTTTACCTTTGAGATGATGCTGAGATGGTCCATTTTTTCATGAGGCTCAGGATTCTTAAATTTAAGATAAAAATGCAGAATAGTTGCGATGGTTAATAAAACAAAAGGAATTCCAAATACATGACCGTGAAGGTCTGCTACAACATATGAATATGAAGGAAATTCATGAATGGTAAAAGGTATAAAACGAGTGGCATTGGGATACCAGTATTTTTCAGGAGCAAAACCTACAAAGGCACCAACTGCCTGTACAAAATCATCACGATATAACTTAAAAGCTGAGATGCTAAATCCATTCATTATTGTCCAAAATGGAGTCGGATTATCTGTTGTATATCCTTTTGTAAAGACATAGATGGCATGAAGATTTCCTCCAAAATTAAGGAGAAAACTTCCCAACAGGCCAACAAAAATAAGTGCAATTAAATTTATTTTTGGTAAAACTATTTTTTGCACAACATGTGTGAGTGATGTGCAGATTGAAAAGGCTTGAGACAAACCAAGACCTAATATCGTTGCAAGAACAAGATTATATCCAACAGCAGGATTTATCCCAACTAATTTGATCAAAACAGCCCCTGTCAAATGACCAAAATAGTAGTAATTTATTGAGAATCCTGCAGGTTGAGTTTGATTTCCTGATAACCACATGTCAAGTGGTGGAAAGTATTGAGATCTTAATATACTATTCATAAATCCAAAGTCCATGAATTTTTCCAAGCCTCGTAGTGAAGGTTCTTGTCCTCGAATATATGTTAAAAAAAATAATCCTCCCAAAAATAATAGTTCTTCAATGATGATTATAATTTTTTGGTTGGTATCAAGAGTTAGCGTTGAAGTAATTATTTCTTGTTTATGTTTTTTTGATTTCAGAGAATTAGTTCCTTGATTTTTTTTATAGATATATGTTTTGAATATATATATATTGAAGATAAGTGATGAAATACAGATTAAATATAAGTTGACTTGTGAAAATGGAATGATATGTAAGATACCTCCAATAAATGTGAGATATGAGATGATTATGATAGCTATTACCTTGCTAAACGCATATCCTCGATCAATAAATCGAGAAAATAAAATTGATGTCAGTGGAAAAAATATGATTCCAATAAGAAAAAGCGCTACGTACCATTGTAGAGTTTGATATATCCATGTCATGAGGTAATTATAAACTATCAAGTATAAAGTCGAAAGTGGAAAGTCGAAAGCGAAGTCATCCCGATGAAAATCGGGATCCATGGTTTATAAAGTTCATAAAGTTATACAACTGAGCCAATATCATTTTAAAAACTAAAAGAATAACAACAGATTGCTTTTTCACTCAAATTTTGGTATAAATACGCTACTATTATTGCCAAAAATATGCCACAGATGGATAAAACATACAAACCTTCAGAACATGAAAGTAAACTGTATGCTCAATGGGAGAGCATGGGGCTTTTTACTGCAAAGGTAAATAACGATAAAACACCATTCACAATTATTCTTCCTCCACCAAACGCAAATGGTGATCTTCATACAGGACATGTAATGTATATGTATGAAGACATCATGATTAGATATCAAAAAATGATGGGCAAAGAAGTATTATGGTTACCCGGATTTGATCATGCCGGTTTTGAGACACAATATGTGTTTGAAAAACATCTTAAAAAACAAGGAAAAAGTCGTTTTGATTATGATAGAGAAACACTATATAAAATGATCTGGGACTTTTGTGAAGAGAATAAGCCAAAGATGCGATCTCAACTAAAGCGTCTTGGATTTGCTCTTGACTGGTCAAAAGAACAATATGCAATAGATCCGGGTCTTATCCGAATTGTTCACGAGACTTTCCAAAAGCTTTTTGAAAAAAAACTTTTATATAGAAAAAGTCGATTGGTTAATTACTGCACGGTTTGTGGTACCTCTTTTTCAGATCTTGAAGTTGTGTATGAAGAGCAACAAACCAAACTTTGGTATTTGAAATATCCCCTTAAAGATAATCCTGAAAAGTTCATCACAGTTGCAACAACTCGTCCTGAAACAATGCTCGGTGATACTGCCGTTGCAGTAAACCCAAAAGATAAACGATACAAAGATATCATCGGTAAATATGTTATATTACCTCTTGTTCATCGCGAAATTCCAATTATTGCAGATGAAATGGTTGATCCCAAATTTGGTACAGGAGCTGTGAAGATTACACCAGCTCATGATGAAAATGATTGGCAAGTTGCACAAAGACACAATCTTCCCATGATTCAAGTAGTTGGGTTTAATGGTCGCATGATGGAAGAAACAGGAAAATATGCAGGTCTCAAAGTAAAAGTTGCACGAGAATCAGTTCTTGTCGATTTAAGCACAGAAGGAGCACTTGAACAGGAAAAAGAGTATACACATAGAGTTGGTGTTTGTTATAAAAATGGAACTGTTATTGAACCATTACCACTTGAACAATGGTTTATTCAGATAAAACCCCTTGCATCAAAAGCAATGGAATTAATTTCAAAGGACATCATAACTATTTTTCCAAAAAAATATAAAAAACAATCGTTACAAATACTTGAAAAGTATGTCGACTGGAATGTGTCGCGTCAAAATGTATGGGGTATTCGGATTCCAGCGTTCAAACATAAAACAACAGGTGAATGGGTTGTAGAGATTGATGAAGTAAAACAAGAACAACTTACAAAATCAGGAGAGTATGAACAAGACACAGACACATTTGATACATGGTTTTCATCAGGTCAATGGCCGTATGCTACATTGCGTAATATTGGTCAGGAATATTTTGAGTATTTTTATCCAACATCTGTTATGGAAACAGGACATGATATACTTCGGGCTTGGGTAACGCGTATGATCATGCTTGGACATTTTAGTCATTCTGAGGAAGGAAAAGAGATTCCTTTTAAACATGTTTTTCTTCATGGAATGGTACGTGATAAACATGGAATGAAGATGAGCAAGAGTAAAGGGAATGTTGTAAATCCAATAGAATTTATGGACAAGTATGGAGCTGATGCTCTTCGAGCAGCAATACTTTTTGGTACAAAAGATGGAGGAGATACAAATATCTCCGAAGAAAAAGTTATAGGAATGCGTAATTTTGGAAATAAATTATGGAACATAGGACGATTTATTTCTATGAGTATGGAACCATCAACTCAGATCCATTCAGAATCTCAGATAATTCCCAATCCGATAGAAACGAAACAAATATTGAAAGAATTGACAAAAGAGACAAAAAGTATCAAAAAACAATTTTTGAAAAGTATGTCAGCAGAGCATTATTCACAGGCTTTTGACCTCATTTATCATTTTGCATGGCATCGTTTAGCTGATTATTATATTGAAAAGTTGAAAGATGAGCTAAAAAATGGTAATATAGGAGTTCTTGAGTCATTAAAAACATCGTATTTTGAGCAATTGAAGATGTTACACCCTTTTATGCCATTTGTTACAGATACGATATGGCAGGTGTTTCATGGAAGTGAAAGTGTGATTTTGAATGAGAGTATTTAACAGTATTTATTTTTTATATTTTATTTTTTAATTTTCTATGAAACGTACATATCAGCCAAAAAAAGGAAAAAGAATCAAAAAACACGGCTTTTTAAAACGAATGGAATCTAAAGATGGACAAAAAGTCCTTAATCGAAGACGAGCAAAAGGTCGTAAGAATATAGCACTCTAATGTTCAGAATTACGGGTTGAGTAGAAGATTATAATGTGATTGATAAAGCAGTTTATTATTGTCATATATCATTATCTAAATCCTACTTATTGTCAAATACATAATTGAAAACACTAAATTTATATGGGTAATTTTTTTGATACAGCGTTCACGCATCCGATATTAAACCTCCTTATTGCATTGTATAAAGGATTTTTATTTGTCAAAATCCCTGGAGCTTTTGGCTTTGCCATTATATCTTTGACGGTGATTATTCGTCTCATCATCCATCCATTTTTTAAACAACAGATGGAGTTGAGTAAAAAAATGCAAGATATCAAACCTCATATGGATAATCTTGCAAAGAAACATAAAAATGATCAAAAGACATTACAACAGGCACAGCTCAAACTTTATCAAGAACATAATATCAATCCTGCAGCAGGTTGTTTATTTGCCATTATTCAAATTCCTGTTTTTTATGCGTTATTTAATGTTCTAAATAATTTCTGGTTACATGGAAATGATGCAAAAATAATCGCACAAATTAATTCATTTATTTATCATCCTTCTCTTAAAATAATAACTATAGATCCATTCTTTTTTGGATTGAATTTAGCGACAACTCCAGCAAAAACTGGTAATTATCTATTTATATTGATTCCTATTACAACTGCGTTGCTTCAATATATACAATTCAAATTTTCAACACCAGCACTTCCACCTAAAAAAGAGGGTGAAAAATCAGATACCTCAGAAGATTTTCAACGAGCAATGTCTATACAGATGAGATATATTTTCCCACTTATGATTGGTTGGTTCTCATATAGTCTTCCTATTGGTTTATCTCTTTATTACAATGTATTCTCTATTTTTAGTATCATTCAATATAGAAATATTAATAGCAAAAAATCTAGTATTCCTATACCAATTACTCAGAAAGAAGACGATCAAATAGAAGATGCTGAGATTGTAGAAAATGAAAAAGAAAAAAAGCAAATTCCAGTTTCAATTCCCAAGAAGAATAAGGGGAAAAAAGGAAAGAAAAAATAATAGAGTTTAATTATTGATTAATAGTTTATTAAAAAATATATGGATCGAGTAGCAGAAATACAATCTGAAGCACAGATGCTTTTAGATAAAATGATTGAAACATTTGAACTTCAGGTTGAGCAAGATGAACATATTTTTCAGATTATTATTAAAACGGATGATGAAGCCTCTACTATCATAGGTAGACATGGAGAGACCATTCGTGCAATTCAAAAAATTCTTGAAGTAGTGTTGTATAAAAAATATGGCGAGCCAGTGAACATTCTTGTAAACGTAAATGATTATCGTGAAAAACAAAAAGAACGATTAACTCATATCGCAGGACAACTTGCAGACAAAGCACGTTTGATGCAAAAACCAATGCACTTTCGAGGACTTTCATCATACGAAAGAAAATTAGTTCATGAGTTTGTAACAAATGACTATTCAGATCTCACAACATATTCAATTGGTGAAGGTAGAGATAGACACCTTGTGATTGATATCAAAGGAAACGCTATGCCTGACGACGCATCAACTGATATGGAATAAATATAAAAAATTTTTTATATAAAATCCCCCTTCATTGGGGGATTTTTTTTACCCTTGCCATGATATTTGATTATTGCTAGTATTAAAGATATGCAAGTCAAACGTGAGATAAATACCGTGCTTATTATATTTTTACCAATGTTGCTTGTATTTGATGTGCTTCAATATTGGATGAATAGATCGAGTTGTCTTACCTGTGGTAATGTACCAGAATTTATTCGTAACTCATCATTAACGAGTGCCGTCATCGCTCATACATTTGTATCTATACGTGGAGCGTGGAGGAAAAAATAATATTCACCTGCACATCAGGTAATGTGATACACTGAATACTGATTGAAATAGTACAAAATATCACTTCGCTATTATTATAAGTCTGTATATGATATAATATTTATATGGCTGGACCACCTTTACCACCATCGGGAACACCTGAGACAGTAGCTCATGGTCCTAGTCTCAGTAAGGAAAATGATCAAATTCGTGCGGATGCTCAATCAGAAAATGTTCAAGTAATTACTTCAGGAGGAAATCTTCTCGACTTCTTGATAAAGTCATATAAGAATATGCATCCTAAACTAAAAAGTGTGAATAGGGCAGCAGATGAACGTAGAGCAAGAGGTCAGACAGGGTTCCCCCAAGAAAAATCACCAGATGTTGTAGAGATTAAAAAAGAAATATTCAAAATCATTGATGCCTCAAATAGAACTCAAATACCTCTGGATCAAACTACTGAAAGGCTTCTTACAAAAATAGGTGAAAAAAAGATTACTACTGATGAAGCTCGAGGTTTGTATGAATTTTTATTTCTTTATACTACCGGTGGTACAATGGATCGAGATAGTGGACAATTGAATTTTGCTACATTACCTAATATTCGTTTTTCTGAAACAACTCATATTACTGAGACTGATTTTGAAATGCGACTAAAAAAACTGGCATTTACAAATGTACATGCTGCTAAACTTATTTTGGAATGTATATCGGAGCTAGCACATGACACTTCATTAAATCATGTTGCTTTATTTGGAATTGATTCAGCACAACTTACAGATCGAACAGATAGAATTCGTTCTATTTTTAATATTATAGAAGACGCACCTTCTGATGTAGAAATGAAAACTATAGATCAAGAATACTCTGGATATGTTAGGATGTTTCAGAATAATCTAACAACTCTTAATCCTGCTAGATTACGGCTATACGCTCAGTATACTAGCGTACCAGGTGTAACTGATCAATTTCTTCAGCAGATGTTGTTAAGTGATTTAAAAGCATATATTCGACTAGGGGAACGATATGCCTATTCTAAGTACGAAGGTGATATTACATCAAACCTTAGGGATATAAATACATTTAGAGTATATATTAATCAGTTGCTTGAGGATGTATTTCATAATGTAAGTTCTGTTGACCGACCTACTCAAATAGAAACATTAAAAAGGTTTGGGGATAAAATGCAAACAAGATATCGTGAGCGAGGCCAGATGGAGATGCTTACTTCTAATACAGGAAACGAAAGTATGGATTTGCTTATGACACGATTCCGTGATGATGACACTGTAATTAGCCGAATCTTAGAGAATATACCAACACAAGTAGGACAACCTGAACGTGGGATAAATCTGACAGAGATGAAACATTTTGAAGATTTTATTGAGTCGAGTGTTCTAAGTCTTCTTAATAAGTTACTTTCACAACCTGAGGGTCAGTTTCAAGATGGGTATAATCAACTTCTTGAGGGAAGAGCTATAACAGATTTGCAAAACAGATTGTTATCATTGGCAAACCCAAGTGCTGAACTTCAACGCAGATATTTTTATAAGGTTGTTCCAGGAAGACCGGATGAATTAGACACGAAATTACTTAAGTTATACAAGGGCAGAATACTGTATTTAGAAAAAAAAGTAAACTCAATTGTGAGAATGGCGGAAATAACTCATAATATTCCGATTGTGTTGCAGACAGTTGAAGAAGATAAGGTAGGAGGGTATATAGGGCAATTTAATGTGGCTCATTTCGCTATGCTTACAAACGATAAAACTGTTAATCTAGCTATTAATTTTTTTCCTGTTTGGCTTCAACGATTAGCAAATAAAAATGGAAATAAGTTGCCTTCAAATCTTCTTTCTGAGATATTTGTGGATGCAAAAAGAGGACAAGAAATGGGGGAAGCAGGACAAGTTTATGGTAATGTATTAATGACCCAATATCAGAATGAACTAAGAGAATACCTTGAAGCAAATGGGATTACAGGGGTTGATGATAATAAAATTCAATGGTTGACGCACGTAAAAAATCTTTCATTTATTACTACTGACGCATTTAGAGTATTAAAAGATACATCACCAGAATTGGGATGGGCACATGTTGCAATGGTTCGATATATGGAGGTTTTTAGACCTCAACTTCATGCACTCAATATTGGACGAAGAGGTAGTGTAGAAAAAAATGTCTATGCTTCAGCTAAAATAGTTCCTCTATTGCCGTGTACCCCTGAAGAGATAGGGATAGACTCATATGAGAGGATTCGAGCTAGAGGAGGTCAAATGAAGGAGGGGAAATATGGGAAAACAGATACAGAACTCGCTATACGGGAATCAATCAACGCGATGGATGCAAAAGATAATGACTGTGTAAATGCATTCTTTTTTGAATGGGTGATGAATCAAGTTTCAATGGATGTATTTGAAGACCTTGGAGGATGGAGATTAACGGGATATTATATCTTGTATAACGAGTTGCAAGGTAGAGGGAGTGGAAATGATACACCACCAAAAGACTGGAGTGATTTCTTTTCATGGATGTACATGGGGGAGGGCCCTGGGGTTCAGTCTGCATTCTATTTTGTTGAAAATAGAGTAGGAAGTGATATGGATAAGTGGGCTACGCGTATGAAGGGATATAGAGATATCTTAAAAAAAAGATATTCAGTATCACATGGATCTGAAGAAAGAAAATTGACAGATTGGGAGATTGACTCAGGAAACACAGGTGACTATGGAAAACGAGTTAGTCGTGAATTACGAGGAGGTGAATTGGGGCATGAAAGATATTTTTCAGTTAAGGTAGATAGAGGAAGAGGTATCGAACAACGGAATTATACAGAAACAGAAATGAAATTACTTCGAAGCAGATCAATCCGAGGAGAGATAATGTACACAGCATTTTTAAAGGATCCTGGATCTGCTTTAGCTGTGATGCATCAGAGTATGACATTTTTTACTGATAGCCTCACTAAAAGTGGAAAGATACTTGCATCATTTAGAAATCCATCTGGTACGGGAGATCCAATAAAAATAGAAATGAAGGCGTCTGATTTTTACTTTAATGATAATTTCGTAGCAGTGGATCAACAAACAGGACGTACTTTTTCTCATAATGATTTAGTTGTGGGAGATAAAGAAAAAATAGGTGTTATAAGGACCTATGTTATTCCACGATATCGTGAAGAAGGTGTGCCACATTTAAAATATATAATGGATTTTTATGGAAAAGCAACAGAGCTCTTTGGTGACAAATCAAAAGCAATTGAAAAAATTGATACAATCTTGAAGTTAGGTACAGCACGCTTGCGTAATGACAAAGTTCCTCGAAGTGTATTGAGGCGAGATGATCTATTTAAAGATCCTCAACATCCAACTCATGATGAACAAATAGTAGCCGATCTTATGTTTAGTACATTTACTTTTGATGGAAGTAATTATGATGGATTTCAGAATTACTTTATAGGATTAGTTGGTGGAACAAGCCCTGCAATTATGACACAAACATTTGGTGATTTTTCTATCCCAACTGGTGGATCAATAAATGATGTACCGAGTCTTGGAAAATTAAATAATTTTTTTAATCTATGGGCAAAGTCACAATTTGAAGTAGATGGATTGGTTGGAGCACCAAAATTTTCTGACTATAGTCCTGATGCAGGTATAAAATATTTACAATTGCAAGGTCCAAATCCATATGCGAGATTTTTTGGGGATGCTGGGGAAGTTCATAAAGTGACTACTAGTTCACAAAAAATATATGGAATGATAAAAAATATTGCTGTGACTGGAGATATAAAGTCACTGATTGAGATGGTAGAAAAAAACTTAAAAAAAATAGAAAGTATCCTATCAAAGCCGACAATGCAAAAACACATATTTTTGGAGCTGTATACAGTAATTAGTGCATTTAAGGGAGATGCATCTACAGATGAGGTTCTTATTGGATGGTTAAATCAGATCTCACAGGGTCGTAGGTCAACATTCGCATTAGACGAGTTTAAAGGAGATTGTAAGATGTCTCCAATGAGTCTTGATTCTATTTCAACAATATCACGTAGATTGCAACTTACAAGTTATCTAAGTGATTTTGGACAGAATTCTGGTTCGATGTTAATGCAGGCATTTGGAGTAAGTGCTCACACAAGTGAGCAAGTGGATAAGTGGCTTTTAGTAAATAAGATAATTCCAAATGTAGTTGTATACGCTATTTTAATCTGGCTTATATATGGAGGATGGGAAGCAAAAGATGAGTTAGATTTGGAGGATGGAAAAAAGAGACGATAAAATAATTATTTTGCTGTAAGCATCTTGCATTTGCATGAGAAATATAGTCTAATTATGATATGAAATCTCGGACTATTATCTTCTTCTTTATAGTTAGTACATTTTTATTTGTATGTCAGCCAGCTCGCGCACAGGGTGCTTCAAATTGTGGAATTCCCTATACGGGAGTGGGAGACCCAAATCCTATTGGTAATTATGCGTGTTGTGGAAGTGAGGTTGAATTAATTAAAGAAATAACAAATCAAGAATTTGTAATAAGTATGATTGGTAAGGTACCTGTTGTTGGAGATATATTAACAAGTCCAATAATAAAACCAGCCTTTATGCCCATATTGAACATAATTAATCCGTTGGATTTTCCGAAAGCAATAATTCCTTTTTGGCCCTTAGGAACAATTGGTGATAGAATAAAAGCATGGGGGTTGCTCGATAATTCGGCGGGAGACTATTGTAATGGAGGAGTTCCGATTGGGAAACCAGGATTTCCTGGATGTTATTGTAGAGCGAGTGCAAATGGTAATTTGGCTTCTATTGGTCAACTTTGCAGGAATATCACTACTGATGCTGAGCAAAAGGCCTGTTTTGATTGTATAGGAATAGAAGTAGGTACAATTTCAAGAGGCCGTTATACGTATCAGGGTATAGTATATAAAGAAGGTAGAGGGGTGTGGACTGCAATGGGGTGTATGGATAAAAACTTGCAGGGGTTTGTACAGAATGTAATTCTAGGGTATGGAATAGGACTTTCAGGTCTATTTGCATTTTTATGTGTGATATACGGAGGATTTCAGTATTCATATTCTCGTGGTAATAGTGAAAAGATAAAAAAAGCACAAGAGTTATTGACTTCATGTTTAGTTGGGTTATTGTTTATTATCTTCTCTGTACTGATTCTTCGAATTATTGGAGTTGATCTGCTACGTATACCTGGATTATCGTGATACGATTAAGGTATAATTTGATTTGTGATCTTGGTATTTCTTCAATTTGAAAGAAGAGAACTGGGACACACTTTAGAATTCCTTCATTCTATGCTTCTAGGCTTTAGGAAGCTGGCGAGCTTATCTTTCCTTTTTTTTTGGGGGACCGTATAATAAATTGTGTCTGAGAGATGTAAAATAAAATATTACAAATACATTTCAAAAGACCTATGAAACAAACAGAAGAATATCAACAAGACATAATCATGGCGAGTCTCAAAAATTTAAGGAATGCAATGGGAGAGAAACTTTCATTTGAAAAGTTTGTAGCATCGTCAGTACAAAGCATCATGATGCTAGAACGAGAAGAATACTTAAGAGAACTCACAGAACAAGGAGGAAAGGACAAGGGAGGATATGAACCCTCGCCACTGTACCACCACTTAAGCTAAATTTAACTCCCCTACA
>JBAXPW010000003.1:0-42758 GCA_037132015.1 Candidatus Roizmanbacteria bacterium | reverse complement strand
TCTCACCAACAAGTATTCAAAAAAATGATAATGTGAACGTTGTGGATAATAACAAAGTAGTGATGACTGTTGGGAAGGAATCAATATATCAGAGCGATTTAGATCGTGAAGTTAATTTATTTCCAAAAGAGGCTAAAATCAATCTTAATTATATAAAGCAAAAGGTGGCTTCGGACTCTGTGATATTGCAAGGAGGAGAAGAAGAGGGATATATTGTATTAAATAAAAATATTTTTAATAACAAAAATATAAGTTATGGAGATCGCTATAAAGCAGTGGAAATGATCAAAACAAAAGTATCATCTCAATCAGCTCGAGCTAGAGGCACTGTGTATTCTATATTCTTCTACAATGAATGGTTGGGACCACTTGGATATGAAGGAAGTAAAAATTTTGCATTAGAAAAATTGACAAAAATTCATAATGATATAAAGTTAGGAGTTATTACAGTTGAACAAGCAAAAACGATCTTGAAAACAGATGATTCAATTTCTCAAGTCGATAAAAATTGGAAGGGCAATGCAATTATAGAATTTGATTCAGAAAAATCAAAAGCAATAACATTTAGTAAAGAAATAAATGATGTGATTTGGAAAACTCCACTAAATATACCTTCCAATTTAATTTTAGTGAAAGATTGGCAAGTTGATCCATCAAATCCAATAAAAAATTTAGGAGACGAAGAAGTTCGTCCAAAAGTATATGTTGACGCTATGTACTCATTTGTTATAGTAGAATCACGAATTAATGAAACTAGTGTAGGAGGCTTCCAAGAATGGTTGCAACTAAAATCAAAAAAATATGAAATACAATATAACTAAGTTAATTTTTATTACCCTTTTCTTTATAGGAATATTTTTTATTTCAGCTCCTTCTGCTTATGCGAATAAACCAAAATATTCTGGTTATGTATATATGGAAGGAACCTCAACAGGCGTTCAAGGTATAACTACTACTTTCATAGATCATCGTCTTACTGCTGTGTGCGGAGGTGGTGATTTGATTGAATATATAACAACTAATATTTACGGAAATTATTTTTTAGATGGAAATAATTACGGAGGTGGTAAGTTTGGATGTGGTTGTGGACCAATAAGTATAATAGTTAATCCTCCAAGTTGGGGTAAGATAATTTTCAATGGAGTTATCCAAAATGGCAGTGTAACTATTGTTAACCGTATGACGGCTCCAGATAATGTTGGAGCAATATATTATGCTCCTACAGTATATATTCGACCGAACGACACCACACCTCCAACAGCTACAGTGAGTGGCCCAAGTAATGTATGTGTAAACAGCACTGTTGCCTATACTGCCAGCGCATCAGATTCTGGAGGACATTTGAGTAATGTTACCCTTTGGAAAACTCCTACTAATAGTAATAGTTGGAGCTCTGGGCCCTTTTATAATAGTGCGATTGGTGGTATAGGATATACGTCATTCTCAACTGTGGGAAGTTATTATGTGGCTGTAAACGCGTTGGATTCATATGGAAATAAATGTACAGGAAATCCGTTTGGTGCTCCATCAGGATGGTCTTCTTGTGGAGCTGGTTCATTTTTAACAACATATGTTGTATCCCCACCTCTTTCAGTAGGTAATGTAACAATACAACCTAATCCTTCAAACCAAGCAATACTTAATACTGCATGGACACACGATGGAGCAAATACCAATGGTTATTCAGTAGTTTATAGTACATCTCCTACAGTTTATGCATATGGTGGTAATGCATATCGTTCTGCCTCATATTCCGTAAATCCAATATATTGTGACGGAAAAACGCCAATATCAGCCACTGTAACTGCATATAATGGTAATAATCCAGCTAGTTGTCAAAACTCATCAAGTGTAAGTAATTCAACTACATGTTGTGTTCTACCTTCAGTAAGAAGTGTAAATACAACATATGTTAATTCAGGTAGTCCTAACAGTGCAAGAATTGATTTATCATGGGAACACACGGGATCAAATATTAATGGATTTAATATTAGTGCTTATGCTGGAGGAAGTGTTAATCAAAATATTTTGAATATAAACTATCTATATTCGATGTATTTACGTAGTTACTCCTTTTACAGTTATAATCCAGCTGTGTGTAATGGATTAACTCCTATTACATTTTCAGTAACATCTAAAAACACATTAAATGGCGCTTCGTGTCAGACAGGATCAACTATCTCTTCTGCACCCACTACCTGTTGTATTTTACCATCATCAGTAACGGGTATGCTAGCATCTAGTGTTCCTAGTAGTTTGAATTATGCAGATGTTAACGTATCATGGGAACACACGGGAACAAATATCAGTGGATTTAATATCAGTGGTTATGCGGGATCACCTGCTAATCGAAGTATTTTGAGCGCGAGTCTACCGAGCGCTTCACGCACATACTCTCAAAGAATTTATGATACAAATTTATGTAATGGATTGACTCCTCTTTCTTATTCAGTAACATCTAAAAACACATTAAATGGTGCTTCGTGTCAGACAGGATCAACAATAAGTGTAAGTAATACAACTACCTGTTGTATTTTACCATCATCAGTAACGGGTGTGCTAGCATCTAGTGTTCCTAGTAGTTTGAATTATGCAGATGTTAACGTATCATGGGAACACACGGGAACAAATATCAGTGGATTTAATATCAGTGGTTATGCGGGATCACCTGCTAATCGAAGTATTTTGAGCGCGAGTCTACCGAGCGCTTCACGCACATACTCTCAAAGAATTTATGATACAAATATATGTAATGGATTAACTCCTATTACATTTTCAGTAACATCTAAAAACACATTAAATGGTGCTTTGTGTCAAATGGGGATGTCGTCATCATCGCCTACTACCTGTTGTATAGGTATAGCTCCTGTGGATGTGCCAAGTGGAATTACATTAACCGAAGTTGGAGGTGGTAATGCAAATGTAACCGCTGGTGGCTCATTCTACTCACGAAAAATTAAATTAAATTGGAATTATAATAATAATTGGGGAAATAGTTGTGCCATTACTAGGAAATATTTTAATACCACAATTAGTGGAGCTACTAGCGGGTTTATTTATTCTACAAGTACATCGGTTGTTACACCAACTGCAACATATCAGTTAGATTTGTCTGGAATAACTTTAACTAATAACGAAAATTATACTGTTACAATCTGTCCGGGAACAAATATTCGATCTGGAACATGTGCTACCGCAACTTTTATCAAAAAAATATACCCTACTATAACCATTAATGGCTCGTTAAGTGAATTTGTTCAAAATCGCACACCTGCTTGTACTGCAAATGTATTAAATAATTCAAGTATGATTACTATACGTCCACCAAACACAGCGGGAGTTACTCAAACTTGCACATTAACCCCTTTAACAAATAATTTATTAGCAAGTGGATATGCATGCACAATAACCTTAGATAATGTAAATAATGATCCAAATCCAAATCAAATATTTACAATAGGAATTATGAGTTCAAGATATAGTCAACTTATATGTCGAGCAGACGCAACATGTTCCATGGTGGGATCAAATTGTGGTATTGCTTTGAATTTTTTGACCACACCTACAGCTATAACACAAAATTTATCTTTTGTACTCGCTTCTTCAGGAGCTGGATTTTATAAACTTAAGAATACATCATACTATGACAAGGGATCAATTAATCTTGAAATACCTGCAACTATAAATAAATATACTAATACAGATGTAGATGACACTGACATTGGTAGTGCTGGTACTAATTCATACTTTAACATTGGTGATAGCACTTCAACGTTCGATGGTGTTGGTCTTGTAAGTTCCAACGGATCTACTAGTAGTTTAGGTAATGCTCTCGCTTCGAGAAAAAGATTACAATTAAACGGTTATCCTAATTTCATTCAAATGAATGTTGTTAATTTTCTAGCAAAAAGAAAGTTAATACAAAATCCAACTATCATAACTGCTATGGATAAAATAACTGATGGAGTTTTTCAAGTAAGTAGTGGTTTTACTATTGACGGCAACGCTCTTCCTTCCTCAAGCGCCGGAGTTGTGATCATAGGAGGAGCATCAACCGGTAATGTAGTAACCTTATCGGCGCCAAATGGAATATTTAATCCAAACAAGAAACCATTAGTTATAGTTGCCGATAGAATTGTAATAAATGGAGATGTAACACAGATCGACGGTATTTTGATTGCTAATACTTTTGATCTAGGAACATCATCAACCCCATTAAAAATTAATGGGAATATTATTAATACAGGATCAAACGAAATAAACACCTTAGTTCGTTCACGTACAGACGATCCTAGTAGACCATCATTATTTATTGTGTTTGACATCAATCAATATATGGGTGTATTAAAATATTTAGGTACTGCTAATTTGAATAGAGTTGCAAACATAACACAATAAAATCGTTATTATTGATTATGATATTATAAATTGATATAAATATATATGTTACCTAAGGAAATTTCATTTAAACAAACTTCATTTTTAGCTATTGCGTTGGTTGGAATTATTGTTATTGGTAATATCATAGGTTCTTATATCGTTGCTACACGTCCAGTATATGTACAACAAAATTCGGGCGTTGATGGAAGACCTGTTAATAACGTTTCAGTAACTGCAACAGGAAAAGTCTCTGTAGTGCCAGACATCGTTACCTTTACCGCGGGGTATAATGTTACGAAACCTGATATTGTATCCGTTCAAAAAGATTTAAATGAAAAAAATAATGCGATATTAACTGCTTTAAGGGGAAAAAGTATTTTAGATAAAGATATTCAAACATACTCATTTGATATTTCGCCAAAATATAGATACGAACCAACAACAGGTAAACAACTCACAGATGGATTTATGGGATCACTACGAATTTTTGTTAAGGTTCGAAACAAAGAACAAGCAGGAGAGATAGTTGACACTGTAGTTACATCAGGAGCAACCACAATTGATGCAATCCAATTTACATTAGATAATCCAGAAAAAATGCGTTCAGAAGCTCGAAAACTAGCGGGTGAATCTGCAAAGAAAAAGGCAGTGGAGCTTGCATCTGCTTCAGGAGTTAGCTTGGGCAGTCTTATTGCGATTAGTGAATCAGTTGATTATTCACCTCAACCAATGGTTGCAAACATGATGAAAACCTTTGCATCTGAGGGGTCTGCCATTCAGTCCGCTCCTGTACCAGAAATTAGTGGAGGATCTCTTGAGATCTCAATCACAGTCAACGCAACATATGGAATTAAGTAATGTTGAGTTTTTTGATTTTTGCAATAAAAAAACCCTCCATAGTTGGTGAAGGTATAATACGTACAGTTTTTGTTACTTCAGGATTATATATTTTGTTGTTCCAATGAGTAATGCCGTTGTATAGATCTAAACCAACAATAATAATTTGTTCTAATTCAATTTTTCCCCTTTCTTTTTCTAAAATCCAATCAATAACACCTTCATTTTCTTCAGGAGAAATTGTGCAGGTGCTATAAATTATTGTTCCGCCGGGTTTTGTGGCACTTATTGCAGATCTTAATAGCCAACTCTGTTGTTTTGCAAGTCGCTTTACTTTTTTTAATGACCAATGATCGATTGTCTCAACTTTGTTTGTGTTAAATAATCCCTCCATACTACAGGGAGCATCGAGTAATACCTTATCAAAATAATTCTGATATGACTGCCAAACAAGTTCTCCCGGTTTGCTCATGATCTTTACATTTGTAACTCCCAATTGGTTGAGAATTCGTTTCATTTTTTGAATTCTCACGTAACTTATATCATTTGCTACTATTTCTCCTGTGTTTTTCATGAGGGATGCGATATGAGATGTTTTACTTCCGGGAGCAGAAGCAAGATCTAAAATAGATTCATTTTCTTGAGGATCTAATATGATTGGAGGGATCATGCTCGATAGATTTTGAATATAAATTTTCCCTTCCTTATATATTTCAAATTCAGTTACTTCTCTCGAACTTAGTTGAGGCAATAGTAGAGCATCTGAAAGCCAAGAAACAGGTTCAAAATGAATTGACAGATCAGACAATATTTTTCTTATTTCTTCGCAAGTTGTTTTAATAGTATTGATACGTATCGTGGTATTTTTTATACTTTGGAACGAATCAAGTGCCCTTTTTACAATATTCTCAGGATATAAAAGACGTAGTTTTAATAAAAAGTCTTCAGGAAGTCGATACAGCATGAAGTATTATACATGTTATAATAACATTCATCGGGGAAAAACATATGAAAAATAAAGAAGAAAAAGTTATCGCAATAATATACTTTGCGTGTTTTGTATTTGGATGTTTTCTTGTTTTTTATATGTATAAAAAAGCTAATCCTCTTATAAAGAAACATGCCGTAAAACCAACTCCTATTGGCGCTATTCCTTTAGCACAAGTTCAAAAAGTTCGCCCCACAGTCAGTATTGATAGAAAGCCTATTATAGTGGGTTTTTTTTACGCTGATAAAAATTTGTATGATCGAACAGGAATAATTCATAATAATTTAAGTTTGATTTCAAATGATGGGGAATTTGTTCCAAATATTTTTCATGTAAAAAAAGACGAATTACTCGTTCTCACACTTCAGAACAAAGGAAGTTATCATGATCTCAACATTCCTGACTATGGAATTCATACTCATGCCTTAGCATCTGATAAAGAACTTACTATTGTGTTTTCTGCAACACAAAGCGGAAAATTAGAATTTTATTCCCAAACAAAACTAAGAAAAGAACCAGCAATCAAGGGAACATTAATAGTTGAATAATATGAAACACAAAAAGGCAAAGAACTTATTTTTTATATCACTAATTTGTTTGGCAGTTATTTTCTTTTTCAAATCTGCTTTCTCCATCAATTTTTTTCTCGATGATTTTTTCTTCTTAAAAGTCGGACATGCTTCAACCATTATTGAATTTTTACAGTTTTTTAATCCGAATAAAGATTATTTTTATCGTCCCATACCAACAGAGGTGTTTTATTATATATTAGGCTTAGCTCACTATAATTTATTTTTTGCTCACTCGTTAGTTTTTTGTATATATTTTGTAGGGTTGGTCTATTTATTTAAATCTATTTATTTGGTTACTAAAAATAAATTATTTAGTTATCTATCAGTTTTTTTATTTTCCATTCATCTCACCAGAGTATTTCAGTTATATCAACTTGCAACTTTTATTGAAATTGCACTCTTTTCATTTCTTACCATATCTTTTTTTTATTATTTGAAGAATAAATATATCGTTAGCTCTATTTTTTTCATACTTGCTCTTATGTCAAAAGAGACGGCAGTTCTATTTCCTCTATTACTTTGTACTTATGAACTTACAAAACATTATATTGAAAATCACAAGATAACTTTTAACATTAAATTATTAAAGAGCAACAAAGCTCGAATAGGAATGATGTATGGATTATTTGCTTTATTCTTTGTCGTTCTCTATAAATTGGGAGTTTCAAATGTTACAACAATCGATACATATCGCATTCAACTTAATTCTCGACTTATATTGAATAATAGCATGTGGTATACGCTATGGGTTTTTGGATTTCCAAACTTCTTGCCAGTATATATGACGAGTATATTTTCACCTCCATTACCTGAATTTTGGAAAATATTAAAGACCCATGAGGCAAGTATGTATTTTTATTCATTATTATTATTTTATTCATTATTTATTCCAACATTTTTTCTCATGATTTGGTACAAACGAAAAGAAATTATCAATCACATTCTTCTCATTGTTGTATTTTTATTCCTCCATTTATTATTTATTGCTCCAACGTTGCCCATTATTCATAGATGGATGGTGAGACTTACTGTCCCAAGTGTGTTTATTAGTATCTTACAGGCCATGGTAATCTATTTTGCTATAAAAAAATCAGCTGTTACGCGAGGAATTGCAGTTTGTCTCATTATTTTATACATCTCCTATAATTTTTATGGAATTAAGGTGCATGAGTCTTCAAGTTTGTTTTTTCTTGAGTCAAGAATAGTATCAAATGCCACTACTTATTTTTCCAATCATAACGATTCTATACAAAATCGAAATAATATATATTTCCTTGAAACAAAACCAAGCTCTTGGGGTGGCTCAAAAAAATTAAAAGTATCACTTCATGACCAAAGTTTTCTCAACTATTATTTTCCTCAAAAACAAATGAAAGTTATATATGAATCTGACTCTATTCCTGCGCCAATTTTACTTCCTAACACGTATGTAGTTGAGTCTGATGATATTATTGAAGGAAGAAACTAATATGAAGTGGGAAAAGATATCTTTTGCGACTATTTTTATATTTGTAGTTGTTTTTTTTTACACCTCTTTTTCTTTACTGCCTTTTTTGGATGATTTTTTTCATTTTCATTTGGCAGAATTCCATACTATTACAGATATTCTTCGATTTTTTAATCCATTACGTGACTTTTTTTATCGTCCGTTATCAACAGAGATTTTTTATGCAATAATGCGTGTGTTTGGCATTGAGACGGGAAAAATAATTATATTTTGCACGTTTTGTATTGGGCTAATCTTTTTTTATAGGAGTATATTGTATTTGGTAAAAGAACGATTATATGCAATGATTACAACCTTTCTATATGCTATTCATTTTACACATGTTTTTCAATTATATTATTTAGGTACATATCAAGAAGTTGCATTATTTGCATTTTTGGTTAGTTCATTTTACTTTTATATCGTTCAAAGAAAGATAGTTAGTGTTATTTTGTTTGTGTGTGCGTTATTATCTAAAGAAACCGCAATTCTATACCCATTTTTTTTATTGACTTATGAATTATCTTTATTTTTTATCAAAAAAGAAAAACATAAAGAGGAATGGAATTGGCGAAGCTTTATTCCGTTTACAAAGTCATTTTTTTCACAGATATTGCCCTTCGGAATTATTTCAGGTTTATTTTTAATAATTTATTATTTGGGAGTAAAAAACGTTTCACAATTGGAGATATACACTTTTCATTTCAGTCCTCGAATAATTCTTAATAATAGTATCTGGTATTTTTTATGGTCATTGGGACTTCCAAGCTTTCTTCCTGATTATATTTATAGTTTTTTTGCACCTCCTTTACCATCATTTTGGATACGAACTCAAACACAAGAGTATCAGTTATATCAGGGCTTATTGGTATCATTTTACGGATTGTTTAGTATTGTTTGTTGTTATGTTCTATATATGATTAGGGATATAAAAAAGATCGTTCTTGGTGGGAGTTTATTTTTTCTTTCATTTCTTCTATTTTTATTACCAACTATTGGTATTATTCATCGATGGATGGTGCGTCTAACACTTCCTGTTCTATTTACTTCGTTATGTATAGGATGGATTATATTTTATTTATTAAGATCAAAAAAAATTGTATTAAGAATTATTGGAATATTACTAATAGTTCTTTATAGTTTATTTAATTGGTATGGTGTAAAAGTTCATGAAATAAGTAGTTATTATCTTCTCGAGGATACGATTGTACGCAATCTAGAAGTTGTGCTTAAAAAGAACAAATCTTCCATATTACAAAAAGGTTCACTTTATTTTAAAGACGCTATTCCCGGTAGTTGGACTGGATCAGAGAAAATAAAAAATACACTTCATGGGCAAGATTTTATTTCATATTATTTTGTAGGAAAAAACATTCGCGTTTACTACGAATTTGAAACAAAACATATGCCAAAGGATACGTTTGTGATAGAATCAAATGATTTAATTCGGGGTATTTACACAAATAAAAAATAAGTATGAATCAAAAATCAAATAGGTTGGAAGTGTTAGATGGCTTGAGAGGATTGGCAATTATTTTTGTTGTTCTCAATCACATAGATGGTACAAAAATAATTGCCAATACACCATCATGGATGCGTTTTTTTGTTGACTCACTGTTTGGAAGTGGTGGGATGGGTGTAGCTATTTTGTTTGTGTTGTGTGGATTTTTAATGGCATATTTATACCCTGCTCCAAAAAGATATACAGCATTTCTTCAGAAGAGATATACACGGATATTTCCTCTCTTTATTTCTATGAGTATTGTGATGTTTGTTCTTCGACTATTTCCCTATTTACATCCGATTATAGATCTTGCGATACTATTTTTCGTTTCATATGTGACACATCTCATTTGGGCAAAGATTGTGCAAAAGCAGAAAAATCAAAATGTTGGCAAAATTATTTTTTTTAGTTTTTTGATCTTTCAAGGATTAACTCTTCTTTGGTATCTATATGTAATTGTGAAGGTTCCATCGTCTATTTTTTATCAAATATTATCGCCTCAAATTCGTGAGTTTACGGTATTTATTGTAAACACAACTCTCACGCTACCGTTTGGAAATTATGTACCGATGTTGGATGGGGTGTATTGGAGTCTTGCATCTGAAGTTTTATTTTATATTTTATATCCTGTTCTATTTGTTCCTATTACCACATATGTTCAGAAAATGAAAAAGATTGAACAGATATTATTTATGATCTCGTTTATTCCATTTTTTGTGGGGATAACACTTATTAGCACTAAAATATTGGGACTTGGAATGTTGCAACTATATTTGTTTATATTTTTTGTTACGGGTATAACTCTTGGAGTGTTATATAGAACACAGTCATCATTATTAAAACAATTGAACACTCTTCTTAAAGTGCGATATATAACAATTGGGATCACTTTTTTTTGGATTGTACTTCTTTTTCTTACACGATGGATCGACCTTCAAACTGCTGGTGTATATCATATGTGGGTATATGTTGTTGTTGCAATACCAATCACATTTGGAGTGGCTACATTATTAGAAGGAGAATATGCTCTAGTTAGATTCCTAAAAACTCGTGCAATGATATTTCTAGGAACCATTAGTTATTCGTTGTATCTTTGTCATATTTTTGTCGTAAATATATCAAAAAAAATTTACATTCCGCATAATGGACTAGATAATGTATTAACTGTTGCGATTACTGTGAGTTGTGCAGTTGGATTGGCATATGTGCTTAATAAGCTTCTTGAACAACCATATTTTGAAAGTAAAAATAGTATTCAAGTTGGAACAAAAATTACGGTGAATAAATCTTATTCAAATAGGGGATTTATTATATTATTAACTTTATATATTTTCAGCTTACTATTTGCTTTTCGACCTCCTTTTTCGTTTTTTTCTTCACAGTCTCCACATTCAACTAACAACATCATAAGTCCAAAATTGCCAACGTATCCTCCCATAATCAATCTAGCTTTGATACCAGATATATTGTTTCGATTTAATGCATCAAAAAATAATTTGGGTATTGTGACAATGGATTTGAAGTATAAATATAACACCTCTGTTGAAAGTAATATAAAGGAAAATGCTATTCCAAAATTGACTTTTAAAATAAAAGAATCAGGCTCTAGTGCATGGCATGCAGAATCATCAGTTTTTCCAGTAGAGGTGGGGAGCAATTCCCAACTGCCATTTGGATTTCAACCAATATCAGCTTCGAAAGGAAAAAATTATGACGTCTCACTTCATTTAGAAAATGGAAGTACGAGAGAGACTCTTTGGCTTAAAACATCTCCTACAGTGATGCAGTCTTATTATTTTCCAGATAAAAAAGAAATTTTGAAAAATCCATTCCTTTTTATAAAGGAAAAATGGATATTTATTTTTGCTCAAAATGAGGTGCAACAAGTTATTCTTTTTGGTAGCCCAATATTTTTTATTAGCCTATTTTCCTTAATCAGACAAAATAGAAAAATACGGGCTTGATTTTTGAAGATAAGGTGTAGTATATTATAGCACTATGGCAAAACACAACATATCCGAAGAACAAATTGATGAGGAATTATTAAAAAAACGTATTGAAGCAAGTCACAGTGAGGGCGATTCTTCAGAAGGTGATGAAGATGATCTTTCAGATGTTGCTGATAATTTAGATGAAGTTGCTGACGAGGTAGTCATAAACAGTACAACCGTACGAGTCGTTGAAAAAAAAGAACCCAAATATGCATCTCCTAACGCTGAAAAGGCAATGAGTATCATGAATATTGAGTCCAATATTCAAAGATATATGATGGAAATAGAAAAATTAAAGGAAGAAATGAAGATGAATCGTGAGATGTTTACTGATGCTGTTACTAAAGATGCGGGTTATCATGAATTAGATCAACAGGTTAAAGATCTTAATAAGCAAAAAACAACTGTGAAACAACGAATTATGAAACAACCAGCAGTAGCATTGGTTGTAGACAAGATGGGTGCAATAAAAGAGGAGATTAAAAGTGCTGATGAGATGCTTTCAGGATATCTTCAAGAATATCAAAAAGAAACGGGTCTTGATCAGATAGTTACAGAAGATGGTACCGTGCTCGAAATAATTAATGTAACTAAGGTAGTTCGTAGAGTAAAAGGCAAAGAATAATTTATTTTATTTTAGATTACTCATCACTTCTTTGAGCAGTTCGTTTTCTTTTTTGTATTGTTCTGCAAGGATAGATCTTCCTTTGATGATTTTATTATTATTCCAGAAACTAAGCTCTGTGGATAATGATCGAATTGTTATTGGTTCAAGATCCTGTTGTAGTTTGATGATTCCTTTTAAGTATCCTTTATAATCAGAAACTTTTACAGTTTTTTCTATCTCACTCATATTGGATACTAAAATATCTGCAGTTTTGATATTATCATTGTGAAGATCTAAAATTTCTTCAGGTAATTCATTTATTTCGATTTTTTTTATGTTGTTTTGTATGTCTTTCATTGTGATGAGTGTTGTGCCCAATTTTTCTTCGTAGAGAGTTGGATTTGGCATTTCAGCAATTTGTTGGAGGAGAGTTATGTAAGTTGAAAGTAGAGATGACATCTGAATTTGTATTGTAGCCATTTGACTATAATATTCAAATGTGTTTCCTGTTTCATTCAAAAATATTAAACTTTCTTTGTTTGTATTTTCAATATTCTTTAAAATTGACATAAGTGGAGGATTTTTCATATTTATATCATGGATGTAGAGAGAGCAGTCTGCAATTGTATCTATTGCTTTTTGATGCGTTGTGATGCCCAAATTTGCCGTATCTTTCATTTTTTGTAAACTTGTTGTTTGGTTCTCGTTTGTTGATATTCCTAGAACACTATGTTTTTCTGCAATTTTTGAGGTTTTCAGAGTTGTGGTTAGAGTTTGTAAGTTGTTTGAAAATTCATTAATAGGAAGTGAAAGAGGTGCTATGTTGGTGGAAACACCCGCAACCTGTCCTGAAAAAGTTGATGAAGGAGTTATATTTTGCATTAGTAATGTTTTATCCTGATCTTCAAATGATACTCCTCGAATGCGAGTATAAATAGTTGTGAGAGTAACGGACACTTCTGACAAATGTGAAAGTATTTTGGGAATATAGTGGCTACTTGTTTCAGCTGTTTTGTATAGCTCTCTTTTAGGTGTAAGAACAAATTTTTCATACGTTAGATAACATATTCCACAAACAATCAATACTAAAAAAAATATAATAAAAAAAATATTTCTCAGATGGCTATTTTTATAATAATTCTTTTTGATATTAAATGAAATTTTTGAAGGATAGTGAAACGACATTTAAACATTATAATGGGTTATCATTTCTAGTGCAATCATGCTTGAGAAATATCAGAAGTGCAAAAGGCACATTTGGTTGCATTAATAGGAACATTTGATAAACAGTAGCGGCATTTTTTTGTTTCTTCATCGGATGTTTTTTTTAATAAAGCTGAAGTAAGTCTGTTCATTGGGAGAACAACAAAAAAGTACACTACTGTTGAAATTATCAAAAATGAAAGAAGAGCACTAAAAAAATCTCCAATTTGAATACGCGTTTGACCAAATCGGATTGTAAAGCTTGAGAAGTTGGGTTGTCCTCCAATAAGTCCGAGTATAGGAGTGAGCACCTTACCTACAAAAGAATTGACTACATTATTAAATGAGGCTCCGATTACTACACCTACTGCCAGTTCAACAACATTTCCACGTAATATAAATTTTTTAAAGCCTTCCATAGAGAATATTATATTACATATAGTTTCAATTTGATTCAAATTATTTTTCTTCTTGAAAAATGTTCTATATTTGTGTATCTTGTATACAACTAATATTTTTTTATGTTCATGCTAAAAAAGAAAAAATCAGTAGTAAAAAAAGTAACAAAGGAACAGATTTCAAAAACCCAACGTGAAAAGCGCAAACAAGCAATGAGAATGGTGCTTGTTATTGGTGCACTTCTTATAACATTTATTGCGACATATATTGTCATCAATAGCCCTGTCATAAATAGTACAGATGCTCATTCTAATACAGTTACATCTCCCTAATAAGATATTCAGCCATTTTTCAGAAACAAGACTATAATGAGTTTATGAGAATATTGGTTATAGAAGATGAACATCGTATTGCTAATACAATAAAAAAAGGGTTGGAACAAGAGCGATTTGCAGTTGATATTGCTTATACTGGTTTAGAAGGTTATGATTTGGCGATAAGTGAAGAGTATGATGTAATAATAATGGATAGGATGCTTCCAGAAAAAGATGGGATTGAATTATGTCGTGATCTTCGTAAAGAACATGTTAATACTTCTATTATAATGCTTACAGCAAAAGGACAACTTAACGATAAAGTAGAAGGACTAGATGCGGGTGCAGATGATTATTTGACCAAGCCATTTGCATTTGAAGAGTTGCTTGCACGGATTCGGGCACTCATTAGAAGACCAAGAGAGTCTATATCCTCTATTTTAATAGTAAAAGATCTCAAACTTGATACAAAAAAGTTTGTTGTTGAGCGTCTAGGATCGCCTATTCAATTATCAAATAAAGAGTTTGCACTATTAGAGTATTTGATGCGCCATCCGAATACAATTATTACAAAAGATCAAATAATAAACCATGTCTGGAATTATGATGCAGATGTGTTACCCAATACGGTTGAGGTATATATCAAAAATATTCGAAATAAAATTGATAGCCCTTTTCCTTCTTTAGAACCTTTGATACACACTGTTCGAGGTTTTGGATATAAATTGGAAAAATAATCTATGTTTCATTCAACGCGATTAAAATTAACTACATGGTACTTACTCATTATTATGTTTGTGAGTATGTCATTTAGTTTTGTTATTTACAATGCAATTTCTACAGAGATAGAACGATTTGAAAGGATGCAACGAGTTCGTATCTTGCATAAAATGGAAGAACAGGGATTTGCCCCAATGCCCCCAACAAGAAATCCTGAGTTATTAGAAGAAACGCGTCAACGAGCTCTTCTATTTTTAATGGGTATTAACGTGGGAATATTTATTATATCTGGCGGTTTGGGATATTTTCTTGCAGGAAGAACCTTAAGACCAATAAAAGATATGATGGATGAACAAAACAGATTTATCAGTGATGCTTCTCACGAGTTGAGGACTCCACTAACGTCTCTAAAAAGTGCATTTGAAGTCTTTTTAAGAAGTCATAACCCACAGATTGAAGAGGCAAAATTACTCGCAACTGAAAGTATTGATGAAGTAAATAAACTCACAGCATTATCTGACTCATTATTACAACTATCTCAATATCAAAAATCAAATGGACATACTCAGTTTGAGAAATATTCATTAGATCATATAATTAATAGTTCAATCAAAAAAATTACCTCTTTAGCAAAAAATAAAAATATATTAATAAAATATGCTAAGTGCGAAATTAATGTAGAGATGAATAAAGAAAGTTGTAGTGAATTATTTGTTATTCTTCTAGAAAATGCAATCAAATATAGCAATGAAAATACTTCCATATATATTGAGGTAAAAAAGGAAGAACATAATGTTATTATAAAGGTAAAAGATGAAGGGATTGGAATTGATGAGAAAGATCAATATAAAATATTTCAAAGATTTTATCGCGTTGATATTTCCCGTTCTAAGAAGAACACGCATGGATATGGATTGGGTTTATCAATAGCAAAAAGAATTGTTGACATTCATAATGGCACGATTTATGTTGAAAGTAAATTAGGAGAAGGATCATCGTTTATCATTTCTTTACCATTATATCATTTCAGTTAATTTTCAGTTAATACAGTTACAGTTACGCTATGTACATTATGAAGATTAGTATAAAGCCATTTCTGGTTATTAAAAACTTTTTTTTGGGTGCGAATATTTTTGTTAAAATACTTTGTTTAATTATTGTAGGAGGAATTGGATGGTATTTATTTACTAATTTCACAAATAAAACATCGTCTGCACCACAATATCAAACTTCTGTAGCTGAACGGGGAAATCTCATTGTGGCAATAACATCTTCAGGTACTGTTTCATCAGCGAACAGTAGTCCCATTTCAACGCAAGCTACAGGTGTAGTTTCAAAAGTATATGTAAAAGATGGAGATGTTGTAAAAGCAGGAGATAAGATAGCTGAAATAGATCTAGATATGATCGGAAAACAAAAATCTGCTCAAGCATATGCGAGTTATCAAAGTGCATCAAATTCAGTAAATTCAGCGCAAGCAAATATGTATTCACTTCAGGCGTCTATGTTTACCAAATGGCAATCATTTTACAACCTTTCAACAAATGATACTTACAAGGATTCAAGTTCTCCTAATCGCGCATTGTCCGAGTTTCATATTTCTGAAAAAGAATGGCTTGCCTCAGAAGCACAGTATAAAAATCAACAAAATATAGTATATCAGGCACAGACATCACTCAATTCAGCATGGTTATCATATCTTCAATCATCCCCAACAGTGTATGCACCAATTTCTGGAACGGTTTCAGGACTGTCATTGCAGGTTGGATCAGTGATTTCATTATCATCGAGTTCTACTACAAGCACTACAACACAAAGTAGCACCGATATTGCTGTTGTAAAAACACAAGCAATGCCTGTAATAAAAATAAATTTGACAGAGATTGATATTCCAAAAATAAAAGCAGGAAATAAAGCGACTATAACAATGGATGCATTTCCTGATAAAACATTCACAGGAAAAGTAATAAGCATAGATACGAATGGTGTTGTGAGTTCGGGTGTTACCACCTATCCTGTTACGATACAACTTGATGTGCCTAATCAAAATATTCTTGCAAATATGTCTGTATCTGCGAATGTGATTACTGATACGAAAAATGATGTTATTCTAGTTCCATCTGGTTCTGTGATAACTCAAAATGGAGAATCTTATGTGCGATTATTAGATAAAGGGAAAATGACACAGTCAGTAGTTATAACAGGATTATCTTCAGATACCCAAACAGAAATAGTTTCAGGAGTTACAGAAGGGCAAACTATTGTTACTAGTATTACTCAAACAAACTCAACTACAAAAGCAACTACATCACTTTTTAGTGGAGGAATGGGTGGAAATAGAAACGCTGGAGGAAATGTTATGCGAAACATGACAAGATAATATTTTATGATTACTATTTCTCATATCTCAAAGATATATAAAACAGAGGTGCTTCAGACAGTTGCTTTGGAGGATGTTTCATTTAAGATAAAAGAAGGAGAATTTGTTGCCATTATGGGTCCCTCAGGTTCAGGCAAGTCTACACTTATGCATATATTAGGTGCTTTAGATCTTCCAACAAGTGGTGAATATATCTTAGATGGTGAATCTGTTTCTAAGTTATCTGATGATGAATTAGCAGATATACGGAACCGTAAGATTGGATTTATTTTTCAGGCATTTAATTTACTACCCCGTACGTCGGCTCTAAAAAATGTGATGTTACCAATGGTATATGCAGGAATACCAAAGCAAGAGAGAGAAGAGAGAGCTCGCAAATATTTAGAAATGGTTGGTTTAGCAAATCGCATGCAACATACATCTTCACAACTTTCTGGAGGACAACAACAACGTGTTGCAATTGCGCGTGGTTTAGCAATGAAGCCTGCAATACTTCTTGCAGATGAGCCTACAGGGAATATCGCATCAGCTCAAGCAGAAGAGGTTATGGGATTATTTCAAAAAATAAATGATGAAGGAAAAACAATAGTGATGATCACACATGAACCAGATATTGCTCAACATGCCAGCAGGATTATTGTCGTTAAAGATGGAAAAGTAATAGAAGATAAAAAAAATACGAAACAAAAAAGAGCAAAATATGTATAAGTAGAAAGAGAAGAGTTATAAAGTTTATAAAGTTATAAAGGAAGTCGAAGGTGCAAAGTGGAAAGACACTAACATGTTAAGATCGTAACAATTTTGACAGTTTTTTAATTTTTAAGATATGGATTTTATCGAACTTATAAAAGAAGCATTAACATCACTAACACAAAATAAGATGAGAACAGGACTTGCGGTTCTTGGCATCATCATTGGTATTGGGAGTGTGATTGCGCTAATTTCTTTGGGTCAAGGAAGTCAAAAATCTATAGAAAATCAGATACAATCTCTTGGTGCAAATTTATTAACAGTATCTCCCGGAGGACAAAATACGGGACCTGTACAAGGAGCAGGTGGAAGTGGAACAACTCTTACATTAGATGATGCAAAAGCCATTCGATTATCTTCACAAATAACTACAGTAAAAAGCGTATCTCCAGAATATACAAAAAGAAGTCAGGTTATTGCAGGAAGAAATAATTCAAATACCCAGATCATTGGTGTATATCCACAATATCTAGAGATTCGTAAAATTTCAATATCATCAGGAACATTTATTACACAGATACAAGTTGATGGAATAGCAAAAGTTGCAGTGTTGGGTCCACAGACAGCTATAGATTTATTTGGAGAAAATGTCGACCCCATAGGACAAAAAATAAGAGTAAATGGTCAGATATTACAAGTAATTGGAACAACAGTAGCAAAAGGTGGAACTGGATTTAATAATGCAGATGACGCAGTATATGTTCCATTATCAACTGCAATGAAACAACTTTTTGGAGTTGATTATCTGAGTACCATAGCAGTTGAAGCAAAAAATCAAGATGTGATGACTGATGCTCAAAATGAAATAGGGTATTTATTATTAGCACGACATAAATTGAGTGATCCAACAGTTGCTGATTTTCGAATATTTTCTCAAAACGATATTCTCAATACCGCATCACAAGTTACTGGAACATTTACAACACTTCTTGGAGGAATTGCTGGCATTTCACTTCTCGTTGGAGGAATTGGGATAATGAATATTATGTTGGTTACTGTTACTGAGCGTACGAGAGAGATTGGATTACGTAAGGCATTGGGAGCAAAGCGAAAAATAATTATTACACAATTTCTCATAGAAGCTATTATGCTTACGGTGCTTGGTGGAGCAATAGGTACGGTTATTGGAATTGGAGTTTCTTATGGAATATCTAGCATGATGAGTATTCCTTTTACCATCTCATTATCTTCAATAGCTTTGGCTTTTGGCGTATCTGGTGGGATAGGAATTTTGTTTGGTTGGTATCCAGCAAGAAAAGCAGCGCATCTCCAACCAATAGAAGCATTGAGATATGAATAATATATTACTATTTTATTTTTGAGGGGGTGAAAAATATATGAAACAAAATCAAATGGTTATGATAGGAGGTATAGTAGTTGTAGTTGGTATGGTTTCTTTTTTTGGAGGAATGCAATATCAAAAAGGACAGATTGTTAATACAGGATATCAGAATGGAAATTTTCAAATGATGGGAGGAAATGGCATACAAGGTCAACGACAAACAACTACTGGCGGAAGAACTGGAATGATGGGAAACCGTGCAAACAGACCTGTGTCAGGAGAGATTATTAGTGCTGATGATACATCAATAACCGTTAAGTTAAATGATGGAAGTAGTAAGATTGTGATGATATCAAACACAACACAAATAAATAAAGCTTCTGTAGCTACAAAAGTAGATCTCAAAACAGGAGAGAAAGTATCTGTGTTTGGTCAAACAAATACAGATGGAAGTGTGAGTGCACAAAGTATTCAACTTAATCCAATTATGATGCAGATTTCAGGTAGACCACTTCAACCAACTCAATAATTATGATGTATGGTTTCAGTGCTTTTTCAGATAGTTGAGATATGATCATAGGTATGGAAGGAGGAAAAATAAATGAATACAAAACAAATAATAATGTCAATTGTAGCTTTTGGAATAATAGGATTTGGGTTGTTAAATGTACAGGGAGTACAAGCACAAACAACCTCTCAAACAAATAATCTTAATCCATTTCAACTAATGATTGAGAGAATTTCATCTGTATTTCATCTTGATAAAGCGAAGGTTCAAGAAGTGGTACAACAAGTACACACGGAACAACAAGCTACAAGAGAAAAGCAAATGGAGCAAAGACAAACAGATCGTCTTTCACAATTAGTTAAAGATGGGAAAATTACAGAAGCTCAAAAATCGGCTATTATTGCAAAATTAACTGAAATAAAAAAAACGTTTAATCCTGAAATTAGTAAAACATTGTCTCAGGCTGAACGAAAAACAGTTATGGATAAACACCAAGCCGAACTCAAAGCATGGGCGGTATCTCAGGGTATCGATCCGTCATATGTGATGAGAGGTTTTGGAGGTCGTCAGGGTATACGTGGTATTGGTGAACGAAAAATGAAATTAACACCAACTCCATAACAATATTTTCTCTAAACGCTTCGGGTGGTACCATCCGAAGCGTTTTTTGTATACTGTAGTATGAGGAGAAGAAAACAAAATATTATATATAGAAAGCAAAGAAAATTGTTTTTTGCAATCTTTATATTTGTATGTATATTGTCGATTATTGTAAATAAACAAGCAATATTTTTGTACTTTACAAACACACACAAATCATTTATATCTACAATTTGTGCCAAATATCCACAATATAAAAAGTATAACAATCCCTCCCTTTCAATGATCCTTTCAAAATCATTAAAAGACGTGAAGGGCTTATATGGAATAGCAGTAAAACATTTTATCACGGGTGAAACATATTATTACAATCAAGATAAAGTTTTTAGCACTGCCAGTTTATATAAAGTCTGGATCATGGCAATGACCTATGAGCGAATAAAAAATGGCACATTGCAACTTAGTACATCATTATCAGGAGATCTGACAGAATTATTGGAAGAGATGGGTGTGTCTCCAGAACTCGCACAACAACAAGAAGGAACAATTACCTATTCAGTTGAAGAAGCAATCAATAAAATGATTACAATTTCAGATAATAATTCTGCATTATTATTAACACATGTACTTAAACAATCAGCAGTTCCGGAGTTCCTTAAAAGATATAATTATTTGAAATCTATGGGAGGTAATGGTTTTCCTACCTCAACTCCAGATGATATGCTGATGTTTTTTGAGGATTTGTATAGAGAAAAATTAATTGATAAAAAATATTCTAAGATGATGGTTGATATACTTAAGGAGCAAGAATTAAACTATTTTCTACCTGCTCGATTACCAAAGGATGTAACAATTGCACATAAAACAGGGGAGTTAAATACAGTTTCAAATGATGCAGGTATTGTTTTTGCAGAAGGTGGCCCCTATGGCATTGTTATTTTTACTGATAGTGGAGATCCATCTGGTGCGGTGAATAGAGGAGCACAAATTTCTAAAATTGTTTATGATTATTTTCAAAATGATTATGTACGTCGTGTAGAAAACAAGAAAATTGAACAGCAAGCAGAGTTTATTTCAAAAATAGTATATGTCGGTATGGTTATACTAATAATAGTAACTATTGTAGTGTTGATACGTTTTGTATATGTAATCATATCAAAATATAAGTAGAAATATCTTTGATTTGCCTTAGGAGTAAATATTTAGTAAAATGAGTCTATATGAATAACGAAACAACCCCAGAGATGTGCCCAAAATGTGGATCTGCTCTCTCTGAAATAACAACAACTCCTTCAGGAAAAAAATTACAACGATGTTCTACAGGTAGTTGGAATTCTGAAACAAGAAAGACCGAAGGATGTGATTTTGTAAAATGGATCGAAGAAGCTCCAGAAAAACTTGACGAAGCATGTCCAAAGTGCGGATCGCCATTGTTATTAGCAAAAACAAGAACAGGTAAAAAACTAAAAAAATGTTCTACTTCAGGATGGGATCGTGAAAATAAAAAAGCAACTGGTTGCGAATATGTTCAGTGGATAGGGAGTTCAAAAGAAGAATTAGAAGAAGAATGTCCTTTGTGTAAAGAAAAACTTGTTATGATGACTACCTCAAGTGGTAAAAAAATGAAAAAATGCTCAACAAGCGGTTGGGATCCAAAAAAAAGACAAGCAACGGGTTGTACATTTATTGAATGGCAGAATTCAAATAAAAATGATTCAAATGGAGATGAAAACTTTCCAGATCATGAATAATTGTTTTTTATCTAAATCCTAACACAGTAAAGAGTAGTTTTTTTTGTTTAAGGTTATTGGTAGTAAACATGTTTTCTAATACATCAGGAATTTGAAAATCGTCAAAACATAGATCAAGAATTTTATGATCAATAATCTCTGTTTGTTCTTTACAATCTTTCAAATCTGTTTCTATTGATATAATTTTTTTTGCAGATAGTATCATATCCATCTCATTATATTCCCACTCTTTACGATAATGATGTGTCAAAATATAATACCGAATTGCATTTGCTGAATATAGTTTTGCTAAGTCTTGTACGTATATCAAGTTTCCAAGGGATTTGCTCATTTTTTCACCATTAAGATAAACCATAGCACAATGCATCCAAGTTTTTACAAAAGGTGATTTTCCAGAATAGGCCTCGGCTTGAGCTATCTCTGACTCATGATGGGGGAATAATAAATCTGCTCCGCCTCCATGAATATCTATTTGTTCTCCGAGATATTTTGTACTCATTGCCGTACATTCGATATGCCATCCGGGTCTACCTTCGCTCCATGGGCTCGACCATTTTGGTTCAGTATCTTTCGATTTTTTCCAAAGCAAAAAATCAAGAGGATTTTTTTTGTTCGGATCCTTTATATCATTTCCTCTTTCAACAGAGATTCGTAAACTTTCTGAATGATCAAGTTTTGAAAGTTTCATGTAGTTTGGAAATGTTTGTGTCGAAAAGTAGACATTCCCATTCATAATATATGCGTATTTTTTTTCAATTAGCGATGTGATTATTTGAATCATTGTGTCAAGTTCTTGACTAGCCTTCACATAGTGATCAGGTAATGCAATATTCAAAAAATTAAAATCATTTAATAAATATGTTGTCCATTTGTCTGCAAGCGCTTCTGACGTTGTGTGAAGCTTTTCAGCTCGTTCTATCAAAGGATCATCGATATCTGTAACGTTTTGAACGTATGTAACGTCATATCCTGCATATGTTAAAAGTCGTTTGACTACATCAAAAAATGTAAAAACAAAAGCGTGTCCAAGATGGCTCGTATCATAAGGAGTTACACCACATACATACATCTTGACTTTATTTGAATTTAGGGGAATAAATTGTTCTTTATTATTTGAAAAAGAATTGTAGATTTGAATTTTTTGCATACAGTTAGTATATCATGTCAATAGTTCATACCCATATTACATATAGCACTCTTCTTCTTTATAAATCTTTGCAACGCGTTCTGCGATTTTTTTTGGAACAGTTTTATCAAGAGGGGAAGGTAATATATTATCTCTTGTTGGATTTTTTACAGATTCTGCAAGGGCAAAGGCCGCTCCAATTTTCATACTATTTGTGATGGTTTTTGCATGGGCATCAATTGCTCCACGAAAAACTCCCGGGAATGCAAGAACATTATTTACTTGATTTGGAAAGTCAGAACGACCAGTCCCGACTATATAAGCTCCAGCTGAAAGTGCTTCATCAGGCATAATTTCAGGAGTAGGATTTGCCATAGCAAAAATAATAGGCTTTTCATTCATTGACTGAATCACCTCAGGTTTGAGAAGGTTGCCCTTACTAACTCCAATAAACACATCAGCTCCTTTCATAGCATCGGTGAGAGTTCCCTGTATATTTTGATGATTACTTATTGAAGCCAGTCGCAATTTATATTGGTCATTTATAATATCATGACGGTCTACAGATATAATTCCTTTTGAATCGCAAACAATGATATTTTTTACCGGTTCGCAGATTCGTTTATCCTGACCAACACAACGTAAGAGATTTGCGATTGCAGTTCCAGCTGCACCTGCTCCATTTATCACAACATTCAATTGTCTTAAATCTTTTCCAGCAACTTTTGCTGCATTCATCAAGGCTGCTAATAAAACGATTGCGGTCCCATGTTGATCATCATGAAATACTGGAATGCCAATTTGTTGAAGTGCTTGTTCTATTTCAAAACAACGAGGCGCGGATATATCTTCAAGATTAACTCCTGCAAAAACAGGTGCTATATTTTTTACTAAACTAATGATTTCATACGTGTTTTGTGTTTGAACACAGATAGGAAAGGCATCGATATTTGCATATTCCTTAAAAAGGATTGCTTTTCCTTCCATAACAGGAATAGCACCATAGGGACCAATATTTCCTAATCCCAATACTGCAGATCCATCTGAGACGATAGCGATAGTATTGTGTTTGATTGTGAGACTATACGCCTTTCGTTCATCTTCAGCAATTTCTTTACAAACTCCAGCTACTCCCGGTGTATATGCAAGTGCAAGATCATGTTTATTTTCAAGTTTGATCTTTGATGTGATTTCAAGCTTTCCCTTTAATTTTTTATGTAATGTAACTGATTCTTCATAGATATCATTGTGTGTCATAATTTTTTGAAATATATTAAGGGTATATAATGTTTCGCACTATTATATAAGATTTGGAGTTAAAAGTATTTGGTAAATATGTTCAAAATATGATATTAAATACTTAACGTTTGAATTGAATGAGGGAGAAGATGATGAGATTCACTTTGTTTACAAATGATGCCATGAAGATAAGAAGAGGTAAAAATCAATTACTAAATGTCATCAATGATTCTATCCCAACACTTTCTTTTATCTGTGCAACAAATGCGACTAATGGCACAATAAACGAGAGTAAAAAGGACACTTTATTTGGTTTGACTACTCCCTTTATAACATCGATGATATAAGCAAAACAACCAACAAACGTGAATATTGTTCCAAGTATGACGAAATTCTGATGCATCATTGCTGCCCAGCAGGGATTTGAACCCCGATAAATAGATTCAGAGTCTATTGTCCTACCATTAGACGACCGGGCATGAACTATATTATACCTCAGAAAAGAACGTATTTCGACCGTATAGAGACTCTGTAGGGGTGCACCTATGTGTGTGCCCTGTCTCTTGATGTTATATTAATATTTTTTTGCTATTCCAAATAATATTGTTATTATCAGCATATTTTGTTGCAAAGTATACCAATAGTGATCAAAAAAACCAGAAATCAATACCACAAGGATAAGGTATAAATGGGGAGATTTAGTCATTACAAAAAGTTTTTCTTTCATCGCAAACAATATCCAACCAAGAATAACTATTCCTAATATTCCAGCATCTGAGATCCATAATAAAATAATATTGTGTACGGGTTGACCAAAAAAATTTGGATGAATAGAATCAAACTTGCTAAGAGCTAACACATTTGTTCCAAGCCCTGATCCAACGAGGGGATGAGAGGTGATAACTGTTATAGTATGTTTGGCAAGTTCTACTCGTTTATTTATCGTAGCTCGATCACCTTGGGCAGAAGTAAATACAAGTGCCATGGTAATAAGAATTAAAAAACGTGAAGTGATGCATACTTTGCATGGAATTTCTTTTCGTGTTTTCCAGAGAGCAACTACATTTAATACTACAAATGTTCCAATAGCAATTTTAGAGAATGATAAAAAAATTAATAACATGCATATCAACATTGTTCCATATTTGAGAAAGAGGAAAATGATATGATCTTTAGATGTCTGTTTTACAAATTGAGAAAAATAGTGAAAAGGATTTACGAATAATTGTTGTTCTATGTGATCTAATTTTTTATTTGAAAATTGTATAATCATCAAAAAGAAATATAAAAAGAGATAAAACCCTGCTAACGAATTGGGGTGTGAAAAAGTACCATAGGGACGCAAAATATTAACTCCTTGAAGAGTTACTGTCGCAATTCCTGGTGTTGAAATTGAGTGGTATCGTTCACCAAACCAATAAAAAATTCCTTGCAATGATTGTTGTTCTTTCATTTGAAATATTGCAATGACTAATTGAGTAAAAGAACTAGTAAAAAAAAGAAACAAAGTAAAAATAGGTGAAATTCGTAATTCTTTAATAATCAAATAAAAAAATAACATTTCTATGATTTTTAGACTACGATACAAAGAAATAAACGGAGCAATTGAAAAAGTGATGTTTAGTATGAGGAATATAAGAATGAACAAATAAGGTTTTATCCTTATTTTTTTGAGTATTAGTTTGAAATTTAATATTATTAAAGTAGTGATAAGAAGATCAGTTAAATAAAGACATGGGGCGAGGTAATCTGTTCTCACACCTGAAAGATATGAAAATTGAAAGAAGAAAAAATATCCAAGCTGAGTTGGCAACAAAAAAATGATGCAATATAACAGTGTAATAGATAATTTTTTGAACATAGACGATTGATTAAAGATGTTTTTAGACTTTATACTCTATACATCATACTATATACTATCATTATGATTCTTTCACCAAAAAAAAGATATTTACAAATAGCCATAAATTCCTCATTGAATGACGGATTGCATATAATATCTCGACTTCCAGTGAGTGATAGAATTTTAATTGAAGCTGGAACTCCTTTTATTAAGCAGTATGGAATGTCAGGAGTTACTCTACTTTATAACTCATGGTATCGTCGTCTTTGGGGAAGTGGATTATACCCTTATTTGGTAGCAGATCTTAAAACGATAGATCGTGCAGAAATGGAGGTTAAGATGGCAAAAGAAGCGGGAGCATCAGGCGTGATTTGCATGGGTTTGGCACCTCCAGAAACTGTAAATGTTTTTATTTCAGCATGTGAAAAATATCAGATGGACAGTATGATCGATATGATGAATGTCGAATTTCCGATACAAGTATTACGAAATATAAAGAAAAAACCTGATGTAGTTTTGTTACATAGAGGTGTTGATGAAGAAACATATAATAAGGATAAATCTATTCCTTATGTTCAGATAAATAAAGTTCTTTCCTTATATAATGTCATGATTTCAATTGCAGGAGGGGATACTCCTCGAGAGGTTCAACGCGCTATTTTTAATAACGCAAGTATTGTTGTTGTATGGAAGGATTTTTATAGTGCTACGAATAATGTTGACGAACTCGCGAATAATTTTTTAAAAGAAATAAAATAAAATCTTCTTATATATTTCTTATCAAAAGTATATTATGATGAGAATTATATGTTGTACTATTCTCAACAGCGAAACAAACAAATTTATTCTGATACTAATACAAAAATTGGTGAATTAAGCGACCTCGTTTTTCTCACTTCAGGATATCCAAATATCACTAAAATTGTAATGAAAAATAATAGGAATAAGATGCAGATTATTCCTACGAAATACATCAAGAAATTTAATCAAGATGTTGTGGTAGATCACGATTTTCACACATCTACAATTGCAAATGATGAGGTTGAAATTGGAGCTAATTTACTTGATAAACAAATAATTGATCTAGGGAAAAATAAAGTTGTTCGAGTGAATGATGTTATTATTCAGGAAAAGATAGTTGATAATGCGATAGCTCCATATATAATCGGTGTTGATATAGGGATAGCTGGACTATTACGAAGACTTAAACTAGAGGATTCTATAGCAAAATTTTTACATGTATTTGATATTCATTTTTCTTCAAGTTTCTTATCTTGGGCAGATCTTCAACCTATTGATCTTGCTGATGGACGAGTTCATCTCAAAACAGAACAAGAAAAGTTGAAGACAATTCATCCAGAAGATTTAGCAGATTATCTTGAGAAAACGAGTATAGAAAATGTAAAAGGATTTATCTCACAAATGGATAAAAAACATGCTACAAAAGTTATTAAGAATTTGAATATTACTTATAAACGAGAGATATTTCAACAATGGACACCTCAAGAAGCAGTTCAATTTATCGATTTATTTGATGATGATGATATTGTTGATATTTTGATGACTTTAACAAAAATTCGTCGTGAAGAGATTCTTAACCTATTATCAGCAAAAAAGCAAAAGGAAGTTAAAAAACTATTAGAATATACCAAAACGTCTGTTGGAAGACGTATGACTACGGAATGTCTATGCGTTTCTTCGGTTATTACTGCAAAAGAAGCATTAGATAATTATATTATTCATAAAAAAGAAGGAAATATAATTTCAATACTTTATGCTCTAAATCAAGAAGAGCAACTTGTAGGTGTAGTACACTTATCAGAAGTAGTGGCGCAACAAAAAGATACCCCTATCTATAAGTTTATGAATCAAAATGTTATAGAGATTCGTTTGACTACACCAATCGATATTGCAATTAAACAGATGTTAAAATATAATTTGAACGCATTGCCCGTATTAGATAAAAGTAAAAAAGTATTAGGTGTGGTTACTATTGATGATGTGTCGGATATTATATTGAGGGAATTATATGAATAACATTTCACAATTATTTGTAAAATATCGTACAAAAATTCTTATATTTTTGACAATTTTTGGACCAGCCACTATTACAGCGATGGCTGATAATGATGCTTCAGGTGTTGCAACCTATGCAATATCAGGAGCTAAATTAGGATATCCAATTTTATTTGTATTACCTATTGTTACAATTCTTCTTGGTGTAACTCAAGAAATGGGTATGCGCTTGAGTCTAGTTAGTCGAAGAGGGCTTGCAGATTTGATACGTGAATACCATGGCATTGGAGCCTCATTATTTATTTTTGTATGTTTATTGGTAGCTAATTTGGCTACAATAGTTGTTGATGTAGCTGCATTTAAGATTACTGCGACGATGTTAAATTTACCCGCACTTCCTCTTGTTATTTTTATGATTGTTTTCACATTTATTTTTGTAACAAAGGGAAATTACAAACTAACTCAGAATATTATGCTCGTATCTAGTTTATTTTATTTGGCTTATATATTCTCGGCCTTTAAATCAAATCCAGATTGGGGTTTGGCAACAAAAAATCTCGTTTGGCCCCAAGGCTTTACTTTTACGGGTTCGTATATGAAAGACTATATTATTATTGGTCTTGGTGTTCTTGGAACTACCATTACCCCATGGGGACAGTTTTTTATAAGTAGTTTTGGATTGGATAAAAAAATAGATACAGCAAAATTACGATTTTCTCAATTTGAAATCTATTTTAGTGCATTTTTAACTGATTTTTTCTCATTTTTTATGATTGTTGCAACAGCTGCAACACTTTACATAAACAATATTTCATTAGATTCAGGTGAAAAAGCAGCAATGGCAATAGAGCCATTTGCAGGGAAACTTGCAGCGATGTTGTTTGCATTTGGTATCATGAATGCAGGATTCATGGGTATTGTGATTGTGAGTTTATCAACTACATATGCGTTCTCAGAATTTTTTGGACTAAGTGGTAGCCTTGATACGTCTTACAAAAATAGTAAGCCATTTTATTTGATGTTTTTATTTCAGTTGATAATTGCTTTTTTTATTGTATTACTTCCTTCAGTAAATTTGTTTCAGATTGCAGTAGCATCCCAGATATTAAATGCTATGGCGTTACCTCCTATATTTTATTTTTTGATAAAGTTTACAAATAATAAAAACATCATGGGTAAGTTTACTAACAATTCTTTTCAAAAATGGTTTGCAATCGGAGGCACAGTAGTAATAGGTTTAGCATCTATCTTCACAGTAATATCGAGTATATTTTTTAAATAAATATAAGCACCATAAGGGCTTTTAGGTGCATAGCTTTCTAGCTTGTAGTTGTGTGGCTTATAAAATAATCTAAGCAAATCTTTGACATCATTAACACTATTTTATATCCTTTACTACCAACTACCAACTTAATTATTTTCCTGATATTTTTCTAAATCCTTCTATAATTTCAATTGGAAGCGCAAAGATAGTTGTTGTTGATGGATTAGCTGTTGTTGATTCAATAGTCTGAAGTGTGCGTAAAGAAATTGCTCCACTTTGGGAAAGCAAACTCATTGCTTTATTTAAGTTTTCAGCTGCTGTCAGTTCTCCTTGAGCACGAATGATTGTTGCGCGTCGTTCACGTTCTGCCTCAGCTTGTTTTGCCATAACACGTTTCATATCTGCTGGTACTTCAATATCTTGAATTTTGATTGCTGATACATCAACTCCCCATTCTGAAGTTTCAAGATCAACGATCTTTTTTATTTCATCAGCAATTTTTTGACGCTCAGTGAGAAGTCCATCTAATTCAACTCCACCAATCACATCACGAAGTGCAGTTTGAGCATATTGAGCAACTGCATATGTGTAGTCCTGAATTTTGAGTATAGCATCTTCAGGTTTTATGACTGAAAAGTAAACAACTGCATTTATTCCAACAGGGACGTTATCCTTTGTTATTACTTCTTGTTGAGGAATATCTGTTGTGCGAATGCGCATATCAACCTTGATCACTCGTTGAATAATTGGAATGAGAATTTTTAGTCCGGGTTGAAGTGTGTAGGAGTATGTTCCGAGTGTAAGTACGATTCCGCGTTCGTATTGATCTACGATAACAAGTATCCTCAGTATAAAAGGAATGATTACAACCAAAGCTATGACCAAAAAAATTAATATTTCCATATAAAAATTTGAATATTATAAAATACATATTGTAGTCAATGCCTTACTTGACTATCTCTATATAGATTATACAATTGAATATGACGGATATCAAAGAAATCGAATCATCTCCAAAAAAACCATTTGCTCTCAATAAATTTTTGTATAGTTTAATTACCATATTTGTGATTGTTGTCATTTTTTCAGGATTTTATGTTTTTTTTAATAAAAATGCTGTTTACAAGTTTGAACAGTTAGTAAAAGAAACATTGAGTCCAAAAGATATTGGAACATTTGAATTAACAGATCTTTCTCCGCGGTGGTATCAGAATGATTTTTCAGTTAATGGTATTCCAACATTTGTATTCTCTCAAAAAATAAACGCTTCTAATGATGAAATAAATAATATTTTTTCAATAAAACCTTTAGTAAATGGAAAGTGGATAATAGAACCCAATGGATATGCTGTTTCTTTTGTACCTTCATCTCAATCCAATTCAGAAGGACTATATAAGCCGTTTGTGTATGATACAAATTATACTATTACAATTGCAAAACAGATTCGGTCTACGGTTGGAAATACTTTTAAGGATGATGAAGTTATTCATTTCAAAACATTGAAAGATCCTCGGTTCACTCTCGAATTAGAGAAGAAACTTATCAGTGTTTCACCCGGAAAAAAAGCTAGGGTGAATTTATATTCTTCAAAAATAAATGTTTCAGAAGTATATAAATTATCTGTTTCAAAAGCTACAGTAGATAATGTTCTTGCATATTTTACATATGGACTATCAAATTCATTTCTTTACGATACAAGTTTAATAAATACAAATAATGCACAGACATATGATATAAATGTTCAATACACAAACCAACAACCGCAAATCGAGATGCCTGCTTTTGATAAGCCGGGTATCTATTATTTAACAGTAGGAAATAAGTATGGAAAAGATGAATTTTTTGTGAGTGTTTCAAATCATATTTCGGTTGCGCAAATAGATAATCAGGAAATATACGTATGGAATACCGATTCAGAGACAGGCAAACGAATACCAAATGCAAATGTTGCATTGTATTCATTACAAAATGTTTCAACGAAAGTTGATGAAGGTGTTACTAATCAAGATGGTTTATATCATCTGAAAAATGGATCACAGGTTGATCTGATCGTTTCCCAACAAGGAGAGGAGACATCAATAGTGTATACACCAAATTATATTACTCGTGTTTCAGAAATTCCTATTATTTATTCCTACACTGATAGACCAATTTATAGACCTGGGGATAAAGTAAATTACAAAGCGATACTTCGCACACGAAATAACGGGAAATATGAGGTATATAAAAATCCATTATATATAGCTTTTTTTACGGGAAGTGGCAGTATACCAGATTCTAAATACCAACTAACTACTCCAGATGAGAATGGCACAATTACTCAAACAGTGCAATTACCAAAAAATATGATAGGTGCTTATCCACAAATTGTCATTGCCTCAAAAAATGATAAAGGCACATTTGATCAGATTCACTATTATGGAATAAATGTTCAAGCATATAAAAAACCTGATCTTGAAGTTAAAGTAACAGCAGATAAAATTGAATATATTAGTAAAGATACTGCCGAACTCAAGGTCTCAGCGACATCTCTTTATGGACAACCTCTTGTAAATACGCCATTTAATTTTCGAATTATTTCAAATGAATTTTCTGAAGAACAAGATAGATCAATTGAATCCCTGACAGATATATATGTAAATTATTATGGCGGAGGTACAGAGCTAATATCGGGAAGTGGCGCGTTTGATGGGGATGGCAAGGCAATTCTGTCATTTTCTACCGATCTCAAAAAATATGAGAAAAGTCAGGTTTTACTTGTTGAAATAACTCCTAAAATTGGAGCTTCTCCCTCATTTGGAAAAATTGCCTTATTAGTACATAAAGGAACAATTGGACTTTTTTTTGAAGGTATTTCTGCTGATACAGAAAAAGGAATTTCTGGCGATATCTTGAGTCTCGATCATCATAATCCTCGAAACCCAATTTCGAATAAAACAATCGAGTTGGCATTGGAAAAATTAACAAATGACACTACTCGTGAGAAAGTTGCATCTCAATCTGTTACAACAAATGATTTAGGTTCTGCCCATTTTAATTATGAAAAAGTTGAGAAAGGACGATACGAATTAACAGCTCAATCTATTGATGAGCGTGAAAATATTGTTCTTATAAGACAACAGATAATAGTAGGGGATATTGTTCAGTCAACTATTCCAAATGTTCAACGGATTAATTTGTCATTAGATAAAGAAATTTATAAACCGGGTGAAACTGCAAGAATTCAAATGAACTCATCATTTCTGATGAGTGATGGATTTGTTACGCTTTCGACAACAAGTAGTAATAGAGGGATGTTTACTTCTCCAAAAATTTTACAAGCAACGATTGAGAATATTGGGCAAAACTCATATACTTTTTCAGTTCCAATTGCTAAAGATCAAGGACTACCATTAGGATTTCATATTTCAAGTGTTTTTGATGGGCAAGTGGTGCGCGAATTAATACAAATTCCAATTTATTTTAAGGATAAACAAATCTCTACATCAATATCTTTTGATAAAGGAATGGTTAAACCGGGGGATACGGTCAATGCTACTATAAAAACACTGACAAAAGATAATAAACCAATTTCTGCCGATGTATCTTTGTCTCTTATTGATTCAGCTGTATTGCAGATAGGAAAGATTTCGACAAATATTTATGATACATTTTATCCGATTTATGCAAGTTTATATGTTTCAGAAATTGATTCGACAACGGGAATATTTAGGGACAGCGCTGGAGGAGGAGGTGGATGTTTTCTTGAAGGAACTCCAATTAAAATGAACAATGGCGCAGACAAAATAATTGAAAATATAAATGTTGGTGATGTTGTCTTATCAAGGATTTCTCCATCCGTAAATATTTTAATACCAGATGTTGTAACTCGTACATTTAGACACATAGTTTCTGAATATTTGACGATAAATGAAACGATTAAGGTTACTCCAATTCATAGAATCTATGTAAATAAAGAATGGAAACAAGCAAGTGAGATTCAAGTCGGAGATGAAGTAGTAGGTGTTGATGGAAATATAATTCGCGTTACAAAAATTTCTCATCACACTGGTCGGTTTGTTGTCTATAACTTTACAACTGAAAAGACACATACTTATTTTGCATCTGGAATATATGTACATAATGAAAAAGGTCCTTCTCCTCGTCAAAATTTTGCTGACTCTGCCTATTGGAATCCTCACATTCAAACTGATGAAAATGGAGTTGCGACTGTATCGATTAAATTACCAGATAATGCGACGACATTCACCGCATATGCTGTTGCAAATACTAAAGATTCCTTAGTTGGTCAAGGATTTGCTGAAGTTATAGCAAAAAAGGATATTGTAATTATTCCATCTGTTCCACAATTTATTTTTGAAGGAGATAAACCACAATTATCAGCATTGATACAAAATACAAAGGATAGGCCAGTATTACTTGATGTTTCTTTACAAATAAAATCATCAAACTATAATAGTTCACAAAATATACAGATTCCAGCAGGGGAATACAAAAATGTTTTTTTTGACTACGATGTAAAAGATACAAAAAATATTGAATTAAAATTTGATGTATTTGAAAATGGAACTTCGGTTGATTCTGTATTAACAAAGATATTGGTGTTACCAAAAGGTTCAGTACAAGGTGGATGGACAGCTGTTGAATCAAATACCTCAATTGATCTGCAAAGTAAGTATCCTCAATTGGATGCTAATATGATTCATATATCAGCCAATACTCATCCTGCACATATACTATTAGGAAAGGAAGAATACCAACTTGATAATAAGTATCAACGATCAAGAACGAGTCAAACTGGCGTGAGTCGAGGGTTATATATTTGGTCATATGGATATGCGGTGGGTCAAGGATATATCGGTAACATTGATCCTCGATATTTCCCGTATGCAAGTTATAAAAATGATATACGTGAAATGTATGCTCAACTATTAACTGAAAAAGTTGATGTAAATAATGGTCTATATTGGATGAAGAGTCCATATGATCCAGATGAATCTGATGCTATAACTACATACTTGACAACTCTTGGATTGCAAGAATTAAAGTCGTATCAAGTTTTTAAAGATTTTGTAGGAATATCTTCGCTAATAGAGCGAGCAAAAATTGGTGTGATAGATGCTAAGATATCACGAAATAACTCAAATGATGAGATTGTTCTCCAGTCATTTTTTGATGCAAATCTGCCTTGTGAAAAAGTCGCAGAAACTACAATAAATTGTACTGCAATAAAGATACGAAAAGGATTGGTATCTGGTACCCAACAATTACGATCAATGGCAGTTAGAAGCGCTGATGATAGATACGTCTGGAACAATGAAAATTCAGTATTCCTTAAAATTTTGCCAGCACTAACTGTAGTAGAAAAAGGAACTGAAGCAGAGGCTGATAAAGTCATACGCGGATTAGTATCTGATGATAATAGTTCTAATTTGTATTCTTCTGAAAATATAACCATGTTAACAGGTCTCAAACATATAGTGAGAAAAAAATATTCCTTTTCACAACCCGATTATGAGTTATTATTCAATGATAAGAGCATATTTAATTCCAAAGATAGTTCATATTATCTATACTCAAAATTTGATCAGATAATGCCCACAACCTCTACAGATGGAAATATCCATATCAAGGTAGTTTCAAATTCAGATATTCCTGTATATTTAGCTGTTTCCCAACTTGATTATCGAATTGATCAATTACCACTTAACAGAGCTATAATGTTTGATGATAAAATTTCTCGAACCTATCGTTCATTAGAAGGAAAAAATATTTCTAATATTAATCCGGGAGAAACAGGAGTCATTGAAATTAAAGCATCATCACCAATTACGTTAAAAAAAGATTCAAGCGGTTTGCGCAGTAGCTTCTTGAATGTTAATTTTATTCCTTCCAATATGATGTATTTGAATCAATCTGATATGAATAGCCCCCAATATGATAGTATTCTAAAAAATATATATCCATCTGGTGTAAATTATGTGTCAGGTTATACGACGCCTACGGAATATTCAGATGAGTTTGTATATTTTTATTCAAATTCTCAGACAGATACAATAATTTTACCTTCAGTCATGTATGGTATCTCAAAGGGCTTATATTATCAACCTAAAACAAGTATTGTCTTTCCGAATCTAGGTATAATATATCAAGAACAATAATGAAGATTCTTATTCAGAATGTGTTGATCCGTTGCATATTATTTGAAAATCTGTCGCTGTTATTTGATGGTCTCCATCAACATCAAGATTAACATTAAAGTTTTTTTTGCCTTGAGTTGTTCCCATTGCTATTTTAAAATCAGCGAGAGGACATTCATTTGATGCGCGTGATATAGGTCCGTATGCTGGTGTAGTTATTATCGCGGTAGCCATGCCAAGTCCTAAGACTGTTGCAATACCCAACGCAAAGAATTTTATCCAAAAAGTTCTGTGATTAAATTTTCTTGCCATGTAAATAATGTACTCTATTCATATCTAATCTGCAAGAGGTGAGAAAGTATTGTGATCGTGATGAGATATTGTTTGATATATTTCCCTTTATATGAATTACGATCAGTATGTGTCCTCGTAAGCTCAAAGTGTACATATTAGTATTCATCATCATTTCTTGCGAATAGATGTATTTTGAGCCACGATGGGTATATAATATTCACTATGAAGGTGGAAAATCGCAACTATTATCGTGATTATGAAGAAATCGAATCCTACGAGGCAGGTATCTCTTTGACTGGTGCAGAAGTAAAGTGTATTAAGATGGGGAGAATACGACTTGATGAGGCTTTTGTACGATTTTTGAGTGATGGTCCTCATCTTATTAATGCTGATATTCCTGCATATTCATTTGCAAATGATAAAGGATATAATTCAAAGAGAAGTCGAAAACTATTACTTCATAAAAAAGAAATTCTTCGACTTCAAACAAAGATGAAGGTGGGTGGTCGACTGACGGTTGCTCCGATTTCCACATACATAAAAGGAAGGTTTATTAAGGTACAGATCGCGCTTTCCAAAGGTCGCAAAGATGTAGAAAAAAAGAAATACGATAAGGCTAAAGACATTGCTATAAACCAAAAGCGCGAAGCTAAAGAACATATGAAAACTTGATTCTTATTTCTTTAAGGTTTTTTGCATTGTGTAAGCAACAAAAAATGATACTCCTGCAAGTACGAACGCTGGAATAACGTTGCCACTTTGACCACTAATAACTATGGATAATCCGTCTGCTACTTCTGTAAGACCTCTTAACATAAGAATATATATGATAACTCCATAATTTTTGTTATACAGCGCTAAAATCAACACAATACTAATTGCAATATTACGAAGTCCCATGGTTCCAGCAAGTGCGGAGGCAGTGATTTCTTTTGTAAAAAAAAGATAGGGTGAAAAAATAAGTACACTACCTATGATCATAGGAACTACAATTGATATCACTATCCAAGCATATACCCATTTATTTTTCATATAGTTCATTATACTATAAAAATTAATATGTCAATTGTAAAATATTAAAAAATTATGTGGGTTTATTCAAGGCTGTTTTATGGTATAATATACGTAACTTAGGGGATGACAGGCTTCGACGAGGAATTCGCACATTTACAAAAAGTCAGAGCGCATCTATGCGTAAATAGAAAAATTTTAAATGCTACAGCAGCAGATGAAGTCGCTGAAAAAATCTTGGCAGCAGCAAAAAAAGAAGTATCTGCAATTGCAGGTGCTTTTCAACCTTTTGCCGGACAGAGTTTTCTGTTCGCCTAAGAAATTTTCGACACCTTTACCATTTTTTTCACGATTTATAGTGGTAAGGGAAAACCAATCGTGGTATAGCGAAGATGACGTTTCGGTGGTCATCTGAGCCGAACAAATAACCGGCTGTCAAAGAAGGTTTGTTTATTTTCCGACTTTGACTAGAGATTAAAAATATTCTATCTCTGGCTACAATTTTTGTTTATGTGTTTCCCCGGACCCGGGTTCAAATCCCGGCATCTCCACACTTCTCCCGCCGACTCGGCAGGTTATTTGTTTGTATCTAGTATTCCTCCCCATTCTACAGCAGTGAAGCCATTTCGTTGAAGAGGTTTAGCTTTTCTTGGAAGTCCAACGTTTACTGACTTTTCAAGAGGTTTGAAACAGAGGATTATTTGGACCATTGATTATTTGTTTTCTTACTAATACAAAGTAGAAAAGTTATTGTAATATTTTATAAATGGAAAATCAAAAAAAAATTTACTGAAATTATTAAGTGTGGACACTGTAAAAATACAGCACCAATGGTAATAATAGGAGAGCCTAGTATCGTTATATCAGAAATTGAAGTAGCAGAAGATTATCTTGAAGATGTTTTAGAAGTGTATCAAATCATACAATGTCCCGCATGTAAAAAAGTAACAGTCAGAAGCTATCAATGGTGTGAATTTATTGATGATGAAATGAATTTTTCAATATTATATCCACAAAATCAAAAGATCCCAGCAGGATTACCTGAAAATATATTAAAGGCATATACAATAGCATTAAACGTAAGAAATATTGATGTAAATGCCTATGCTGTTCTAATAGGTCGCATGATTGAAATGGTATGTCAAGATAGAAAAGCAATTGGTGATTCTCTTAACGATCAACTAAAAGATCTTGCAATGAAAAATGAAATACTCGATAAATTAGTAGGAGTTGCGATAAGTTTGAAAAACTTGCGTAATATAGGCGCTCATGCAAAACTTGGCGATTTAACTATTCTCGAAATTCCAATTCTTGATGATTTATCCCATGCATTATTAGAGTATGTTTATTCTGCGCCATATCTTGTTCAAAAAGCAGAAAATAAACTATTATCTATAAAAAAATTGAAAAATGTATAGTTTCCATATTGACTTGAAAAACTAATGAATGTAATCATTATTATATGAATATCATAATAGAGGGAGCATGCAAAAATTTTTTCCTGACAAATTATCAACTTGGTTTGTACTTTTGCAAAAAGCATTTCAAGAGGCAATTTTTTGAATCAAGGTGTATAATATATTCAGTGTCGAACCACTAACCCCACCTCTGGTGGGGCTTTTTTTTATTCAAAATCTATTTATATCCTTCTGCTTGAGTAAGAAACATCCGAGCGTATTTGCTGTTATTTTGTATGAGTTCTTCGTGAGTGCCTTGCTCGACAATGGTTCCATCATCAATTACGATAATTTTATTTGCATTTCGAACAGTTGAAAAACGATGAGAAACGAGAATAAGAGTTTTATTATCATACATTGTTTCCAGATTAGTAAATATCTCATACTCTGCTTCAGCATCAATTGCACTTGTAGGCTCATCCATAATGAGTATCGGCGCTTGTTGGTAAAATGCCCGAGCAATTGCCAGTTTTTGCCATTGACCACCAGATAGTTCTGAGCCTTCTTCAAAGCGACGACCAAGCACCTGATCAAATTTATTTGGTAAAGATTGAATAAATTCATACGCTCCCGATTGTTTCGCTACCACTATCATTCTTTCTGTATCTTGAATATCAGGTTTTCCAAGCATGATATTCTCTCTAACGGTAAAATCATATTTAACAAAGTCTTGAAAAAGAGTTCCCAAATGTGAATACCAGTTTGATAATTTAAGATCTTTTATATTTATATTATTGATAAGTATCTTGCCTTCAGATACATCATAAAATCTACACAACAACTTTATTATTGTTGACTTGCCAACACCGTTATTTCCAACGAGCGCGATATTTTCTCCAGGTTCAATAGTAAAAGAAATATTATGTAGAACTTTTTTGCCGTTTGGATAAGAAAAACTAACGTTCCTAAATTCAATCAGAGGAGGTTTAATGTGATCAAAAGAAGTTGGGTTCTCTGATTCTTTTATAAGTTGAGGTAAAGCTTGAAGTTCAAAAAATGGTTTAATAAATAAATTTTTTTCATATATTTCTCCAAAATGAGAGGCTCCCCATGCAGTATTTGTTTTCAAATTTTCAAGAGTCAAAATAATAAAAGTTAATATTCCAACACTTACATATCCTTGAAAAACAGTTGGAAAAAATGAATAGCCAATACCAAAAACAGTGAGTGTCTCTATAATAGGAGCAATGATGAGCACTTGTTTGTAAGTATCGAGAGGTTTTTTGTGAAGTGCAAAAAGATAGTTTTGGATGTGTTGAAGTTTTTGTAGTATTGCTTCTTGAGATTGAAATATACGTGTTTCTAGAATTGGCGTTTTATCTCTTAGAAGCCATCCCAGATACCACAATTTGGTATTCTCTGGTGCTCCAGAGCCATACATTGACCAATAGTTAATTCCATGTTTGATCTTAAAATAAAATCGTGGAAGACATACAGCGAGGATAACGAAAGGAATCCACCAACCATAAGGAAATAATAAAATACATCCAATTATTACACCAATTATGTTGGAAAAAAGATAACTACTAATGCGTATAAAATCGGGTATTTGCCATAGATATGAATGTTCCACTATGTTTAACAAATTTTGAATATCAGAATTTTCAAGGTGTTCAAGATCTAAACTACTAAGTTTTCTTACAAAACGATACATGAGGCCATTTTGAAGTTTGTTTCGAAGAAGAAAATCGTAGTATGCAGTATTTAAACCCCAGTAACAAATGATTTCCATCAGACGTAAAAATGTATAAGCAGAGAATATTATGACAATAATAAGTGGTATAGATATTGATTTAATCGATTGATACATCACCATATTATCAATAAAGAATCGAAAAATGAATGTTGCTATTACGGGAGATATTGCTCCTATAAAGGAGGTAAGTAGATATTTATTCATGAGATTGGTATCTATTTCATATGCTAGTGAAAATACATTTTTTATATTTTGAATGATATTAGTGGAGGAGGAAGAATTATTGTTCGATTGTTTCATATGTAGATTATATAAAAAAAGGAGAGCTTGCGCTCTCCTTTAGAATTTTACAAACTCAATTACAAACTCGAAATTCTCAAAACAGGCTCTGGATGTTTTCCTGAAGGATCTGTATGTCCATTACCAAGAGTTTCCCCAGCTCCTATCAAGCCATCACGGACCTGTGTCCATGTTGATCCTGGATGAGCCTGAATATAGAGTGCTGCTGCTCCTGCTACATGAGGTGTTGCCATACTTGTGCCACTCAATTTAGCAAATATACTTCCTTTATATGTTGAAAGGACGTTTACTCCAGGAGCTCCAATATCAACTGCTTGTCCATAGTTACTAAATGTTGCAAAAGTATCATCTGGACCATAAATTGTCCCTATTCCTTTTCCAAATGGTGTTCCATCAGAATCAGCAAGAGCTGAGACTGTAATGACACTATCGTTATAAGAGGCTGGTACATATCCTGCGGTATCCGCACCATTATTTCCTGCCGCGACAACATATGTTACGCCAGCATCTCTTGATCGACAGATCGCTTGATGGAGAGCATCGTAATTTGTGAGACCACAATTATTATCGCTTGTTCCCAATCCCCCAAGACTCATGTTAGCAACTTTTATATTATATGTTTGTGCATTTGCAGTAACCCAATCAATGCCACAGATTATGTCGGACCAATATCCACTGCCTGTACTATCAAGGACTTTGACAGATGCAATTTTTGTATCTTTTGCTACACCTACAACGCCGATTGTATTATCATTTGCACTAACAGTTCCTGCTACATGAGTACCATGTCCATTATCATCTTCACCTGTTGTTGAAGTGCTTACACAAGATGTACTTACTATGACTTTACCTGAAAGATCAGGATGAGTTGATTGTACACCTGTGTCAATGACAGCTACTGTTGTATTCCCAGTGTATGGAGACGTACCGATACGATTAATCCCTGATGGGATTGATTGCTGAGGTGTTGTTGGTGTAGGAGTAGGAATGGTTGGAGTTGGAGTAAGAGTCATTGTTGGTGTAGGAGTAATAGTTGGGGTAGGAGTAATAGTTGGAGTAGGGGATGGAGAAATCGGAACAGTAAAATAATTATCTGAAAGGTCTGTTACTGAGCCTGTTCCTGTTTGATAACCTATTATTTCAATTTTAAATTGTGTGTTTATTGTGTTCCCAACATTTACTGTCCAATCATAATATCCAGTATTTGGAATTGATGTGGCAATCCAATCTAAACATGAAGGACAACTACTATATCCAATATATATTGAGTCAATGTTTGAACTTGCATTCCATTTGATGCGGTAAACAGATCCTGTTTGTAAAACTTCACCACCATTTGGTGAAACAATAGTAAGTGTCATTCCTGGAGTTGGTGTGGCTGATGGTCTGATAGTTGGTGTAGGAGTGCTTGATGGTTTTGTTGTTGGTGTTGGAGTATTTACTGGAATTTTTGTAGGTGTTGGAGATGGTTTTGTTGTTGGTGTTGGACTAGCAACAGGTCTTTTTGTTGGTGTTGGGGTTGGTTTTTTTGTTGGAGTAGGTGATGCTACTCTCCTTACTGCATCGATAGAGACTTTGCGATCTTCTGAAACAAAAAGAACTCGAGAGTCTGATTTTACCTGTTGTAGTTGATCATTAGTCATTTCTGCCGAGTATCCTTTAATTATATGATTATAGATTCGTTTGGATTTAAAATTATGTCTTGTAGATTGTTCTGATGCTACTTTTGTACTGTCACTATTATTTTTTAACACTACGATATATCGTTTTGATTGAGAAGTAGAGCTATTTTGAGCTAGTGAAACTGGTGTGATAACTGAGTTTGTTAAGATGAGTGAAATAAGGAAAAGTGAAACAAATGATTTTTTTAAATTATGGGGCATGATTTTAAATAAATGGTAATTTTCAGAATAATCATATCAGATTACATGCGTTATTTCTATGTATGTTTAGTGATGTGCAGTAGATCATAAATAATGTCATCGAAACAAACTACAAAAGATCAAATATAGTGTCATCAAAATTGACAAATCATTGGTATTCTATAAGACATTAATAATTTTTATACACCATAGAAACCATGATAACTCAATTTGATAT
>JBAXPW010000002.1:0-47827 GCA_037132015.1 Candidatus Roizmanbacteria bacterium | reverse complement strand
GATTTATATACTCTATACAATTATACTTTTGAACATAATATATGATTGTTCACTTATTTTATTGCTATTACCTAACTATTCATAATAGTAAATTACAAGCATCATTTTTCTACTCATTTTCATATTGTTCTACTTATTTGTACGCATAAATAATCACATTTATACTGTTAGACCATCCTATTTAGTTGTATTTTTTTATTGATCAAGATCTATATGTAAAACTATAAGTATTGCTAATGCTATTACAGGCTTGCTGATTATTTTATCCTTATAGTATTTTTTTATCCTTTTAACAATGTTCAATTCTAATATTTTGCTTATGATTCAAAATTTCATAACTCCATGCCAATTATTCTTACTATACGTTTTTTGACAACTTTTATCACAATTTAACTTTTAATTGATGAGTCAATATAAATGATGAATTTTATAAATTATCACTTATAATATTCTTCTGCTAGTTTTAGTAATTTACTAAATATTGATAAATAATTTGCAAATTCATAAGACTATTTTGACTATTTCAGAAATTCAAATGTGTTTATTATTGTAGTAATAATTTGATCATAATCTTTACTATTTTCATTGATTGTTGTTCAACTTATTTATATCACTTGTTCTATAGCTCTCTAAGTATATTATTGTATAAGTATTATATAACTTATAGTATTGGCAAATTCTTGCTAAATTACTATAACTATAATTTTGTAATTCGATATATTTTTTATATTTTTCATAAAGCAAGTACAGAATAAAAAGAAGTAGTGTTTATTATCTTTAGAGTAGAGTATCTCCACATAGCAAATAACTTTGAAGTTTTAGGACTGAAATTATCCAAATGACTGAAAACGAGCCTTACTTATACCCAATTCTTCAAGTTTTTCAAGGTACTCTATAACAGTTATTACAAACTCTGCATGACTCCAAGTAAGTGGAGATGCAGAAAGTTGCTCCCCTGAATAGGGATGTAATTGTTCCGAAAGAACACCTGAATCTTGAGAATATTTTTCTACCCATGAAAGATGTTTGCGAACAATATCAAAATCAGCTTCCGTTTTTGCAGTTGAAATATAATATTGAGTTAACCATAATGTACAAATAAACCAAGGATTGCCCGGGACTGAATCGGCAACTTTGTAATATGTGTCATTCTGATATCGAGCAACTCCTCCTACATCCGTCTTTATCCAAAGTTCTCTTTCAAGTCTCTTCATTGCATCCTTCATGCGAGGATCATCTGTATGCAAAATACCATATCTAAATGGACCGTAAATACTTGAAGCATCAAGTGTCGAATCAATCGTCATCTGATCTCCATTTACATACAAACTTTTATAAAATCCACCTTCTTTTTCATTATGTAAATACTTTAGGATGCCTCTTCTCAATTTCTCTGCAGTTGTGTTATATTTTTCTTCTGATTCATGTTTTCCTAAAATACCTGCAAATCTACCAGCTACAGTTAGAGCACCGTACACAGTTGATGCAGTATATGTGTGAACTGCCCAATACATCTCCCAAAGATCATAACTTGGACGTGGGAGGCCTGTTTTTTCATCAATATACGAAGCCATAAATTCAGCTGAACGCTTAATAAAAGAATTGTATATTTCTTCTATAAACTCGATATCTCTATTTATCTCGTAATGATTCCATAAAGCAATTATTACTAAAGCGGTTTCATCCTCTTGAATTGGTAGCTCTGGCTTTCCATCTTTAATCCAAGGATGCCATGAACTCCCTAACGATCCATCAGGTCTATATTTGTGTAACAAAAATCCTTCCTCAGTAACTAACGTATTACAAAAATTAAAAAATGATTTTGCTAAGGAGGTATCACCTGCTTTATCAAGCGCCATTGTAGTAAGTGAAGAATCCCGAGGCCACATATAGGCATAGGTATCTCTTCCTCCTTGCAACATATCTGAGTCTCCTGAAGCAAGAATAGCACCATGTGAATCAGATTGGGAACGAATAATAAGTAATGATCTTTTAAATAAATCAACGATCGATTTATCTAAACCATAAAAACTAAAATTCTGCTTATTAACCCAAGCCTTCCAGAAATCCTCCGTAGTCTGAACCAATCGTGTAGGTGTGCGAGTAAGAACATATTCATTGAGATCATTTAATGTTCGTATAGATTTTGATGCTGCTACCCAATAATGACATACTCGTTCCTGATTTGACTCGAGATCAAGAGTGATTCCCAATACTGAATCAACTAGACCATGTTCAATCGGATTCTTTTGAAGCAATCCATCTATCTCAGCATCTTTATGACTTCCTTCTTTACCTTCTATACCAAAGATTCCCACCGTATAATCATCAAATAATACATCGTCTGAGACCATATTCACAAGAAATACTCGACGTCCTTTATAATGAATAATTACATGACGTTTAGGATCATAATATGCCGTATCTCCTCTATGAGATTCATAAATTTGAAACTGTTGATTCATAAATAACTTAACAACACGTTTATGATCAGAGTTGTTTGTAACTGATATCTTACGAATAAAGATGTCTTTTTCGTTATACACCACATCCTCTATGTGTAATGTGATATTTAATATTCTATTTTTGGCAGTTATATAACTTGCATTCGTCTCAGATTTCATTTCTATATGAACATCCCATGCGGGATTATCTAGCCAATGAAGAATGCCATCAACATATATACCAACTCTATGCAAGAAGTTTCCCCCTACTTGATTCTCTAAACCAACATATGGGAAATAAAAATCTTTAAGATGACCGTGTTTGTCTAGTAATACTAAAGTTGAACCGTTTCCAAGAGCTATTGATCTTGCCATAATTATAGTTTATCGATAACGCAATAAATTTTCTTCTAATACCTTTACTGAATCGTTAAGACTATGCGCTTTTCGTAGTTTTATTGCACATATTCTATCGTGTAACACATTGCCAATCCATTCTGCAAAATCATTTTTTTCTTGATTTACATGTTTTTTATAAGTTTCTTCGCTCATTTTTCTTAATACTTCCAATAAATCTAGCATATCTGACAATACTTGCCCATCACTTAACCAAAACCTTTGATTTCCTTGAGCAACGACCAGATATTTACCCTTCTTCAATATTGGAGTACGTTGTTTCCGACTTAAATGTTTTAGATTGCCGATGATTGAACCGAGTGTTTTTTCCATTTTTTATGGTTACGAACTCGTAATTTGAGATCGTGTAAAGCATACATAACTACTATAAATGCATCGTATGGAGTTTCATATGGACTAAAATATTTATGCACATCACCATCAGCAAACCATTTTGTACACATATAGTAAAAATGATCAGAAGTTTGTAATTTGCGCCAATCATGAATAAGATCTTCATCCTCTGTCGCTAATACTTTTTCTTCTATATCATATACCTGACGTATCGCATCATGTTGCATAGGATTTGAAAGCCAAGCAGATAAATCACGCTCAGTATCAGCCCAAGATACAAAATGATGAAAATCTAATTCTCCTACACTATGGAATCGTTTAACTGCTTCTGTAGGAGTTACAAAATCATTATCGGGATGTTTAAGAATCTCACCGGGCAAAGCTTTCAAAAAGTTAAAGATGCCCGTATCGTCCCACTGATGTTCACCAAATGTTTCATAATCCATAAATAGATTAATTATCTCTCCGTTTCCATTTACTGCATTCACCCATTGACTAAACTTAGGAGCTGTTAAAGGCCACTCTGACCACTCCCTCGAAGAAAAACGAAATGCAATATCATCTGATAACCGGTAATTTTTCAACAATAACTTGATTTTATTACAAGATACGGGTGTATATAAAAAATTCGGACTCCGCCAATCAAGAATCCTATCTACACCTTCGGCAAGAATCCCATCAAATCCCATTGATTCGATTGTATGGGCCAATTCATTATTAAATATTAGTTCTGTATTTCTAAAAACTTTAGGTTCATAGTCAAATAATTTTTTTACTTTTTGCTTATGGAGCAGAATCTGTCGCTCAAACTCAGACTTTGAAAAAAGAAACGACAATGAATGATAATACGTCTCACTCAATAGCTCCACTCTTCCAGTATTAACTAATTTTTGAAATGATTCAATCACCTCTGGTGCATACATTTCCATTTGTTCCATTGCTACACCTGATATCGAATAACTTATCTTAAATTGAGGATGTTTTTTAAGTAGTTCAAGCATTACCGCATTAGTCGGGAGATAACACTTATTCATGACTTTTTTGAAAATCTTTTCATTACTTAAACTATTATGTCCATAATCATTGAAATAATCATGATCATGGCCAACATCAAATATACGATATTTTTTTACACGGAAAGGCTGGTGAACTTGAAAATAAAAACAAACAGATGACATAATATTTTTTTAAATTTAAACTAATAATTTATATATATCTATACATTTTCTTGCAGAAATATGCCAACCTGTCTTGCCAACTTCACCCTTACTATGTTCACGTAAGGTGCTTTGTAATGAAGAATAACTTAATACCGAAATAATCTTATTTGCCATCTCATCTACATCCCAAAAATCAACCTTCAATGCGTGTGTTAAAATCTCTGAAACACCAGACTGTCTGGAAACCAACGCGGGAGTATTATTTATAATAGATTCCAAAGTAGTTATTCCAAATGGCTCCGAAACTGAGGGCATCACATATAAATCAGCCGCCTGATATATTTTCTGCAATTCTGCACCTCTTAAAAATCCAGTAAAAAATATCTTATGAGAGATACCGTAGTGCACAGCCATATCTACAACTTGCTTTTCCATATCTCCAGATCCTGCGATTATAAAAGAAATATCTGGTAAATATTCTAAAACTTTCCTAGCGGCTCGCATAAAATAATCAGGGCCTTTTTGTAAAGTCAATCTTCCTGCAAACAAAACAATTTTACCGAAAAATCGCTTTAAACGAATTACATCTTCTGAATAATACTTTGTATAATCCTCTGGATCTATTGCATTATGGACAACTACAACTTTTCCTTCTGGTATCCCATATTCCCGTGTAATGATATTTTTTGTAAAGTTGCTCACGGCAATAATTTTATCTGAATACTCCATACCCCGCCTCTCAATATTATATATATCTTGATTTACATTACCATTGCTTGAGCGATCGAATTCTGTTGCATGAACATGCGTAACAAGTGGCATGCCACTAACTTTTTTTGCGACTACTCCCGCTTCAAATGCCAACCAATCATGCGCATGTATTACATTATGATGTTCTTCTTTGGCTATTTCACCTGCCTGAGTTGCGTACCTCATGACCTCATCCATTAATGATTTGCCGTATATAGCATTCTTCATTTGTACTCGCTGATCTCGATATGTAGAAGAATTGAGATAAGGCTTTAATATCGTATCAACAGTTCGAATATTTACTGTTTTTGAATCAGCAAAAACAAATTTTAAATCATCATGTGATACATCAATCTGTCGAGGCAATACAAAAGTTAAGTTAACATCCTGTTTTAGTAATGCTCGCGATAAACCAAAACAAGCAGTTCCCAACCCTCCACTATTAAAAGGTGGAAATTCCCAACCAAACATCAATAACTTTATTTGTTGATTAATCATAACGTATCACTCCGTATATATGTGTATTTTTCATTTAATGAATTAATGTATTGAAACCTATCTCGATATTATTACACATAATATTATTCTACATTATTTATATATGTTATTGAAGATATGTGCAAGATGTATTTATTACTTCAAACACATCTTTATAATAATTTATAGAGATGATATATATTTCTTATGTATGATCAATTCTGAATCGTAGGTTGGGGCGATAAAAATAATTGTAAGCCACACGAAGTAGTTTTATCAGTTCCTGCAACAAAAACTTCTCTTCTTCCAAAATAACAATTTTTTTCAACTACATTAGGAGGTTTTACAAACCATCTCTGAGAAACATTCGGCTTTGTATCACGTTTTAATAAATAGGTCATAACTCTATTCCAAATTGGAGCAGCCCCCGTTATACCAGATGTTAATGCGGGATTCATAGGAGTATTGTCATTATTTCCAACCCATACTGTAACTAAATACTCAGGAGTATAGCCAATTGTCCAATTATCCTTTTTACTATCAGTTGTACCTGTCTTAACAGATGCCTTGTATCCCTTAATATTTAAAAATGAATTAGCGCCAAAAGCCCATTGTCGAGCCACATCGTCAGAAAGCATATCTGAAATAATATACGCGATTGATGAATCAACAACTTTTGTCTTTATTACATCAGATTGATAAATTTTTGAATTCTTCGCATCATCAAGAGTTTTTATTGGATTCAACTCAACACGATATCCCTCACTTGCAAATACACCAAATGCCTTACTTATATCTAACATAGTAACTTCACCACCTCCTAATGTAAGAGATAATCCAAATCTTGAAGGATCATTCCACGTGCTAATGCCTAATTTTTGCGCATAAGTTACAAAATTTTCGACTCCAACCGCATTCAACGTCTTAACTGCAGGTATATTGTAAGAATTAGCTAAAGCATATCGAAGCGGAATCCGTCCATGAAATTTTCCATCATAATTTACAGGTCTATAAGTTACACTACCCGGTATATTAAATGAAATAGGTGCATCTTCCAATATTGTTGCCGAAGTATATCCCTTCTCTAAAGCTAGCGCATACATAGGAACTTTAATCGTACTTCCTGGTTGACGAAGAGCAGTGGTTACGTTAAATGCTCCATTTGGCTCAGCGAAATAATCAATAGATCCAACCATAGCCAATATCTCTCCTGTTTCTGGCTTAGTTACAATTACAGCACCATTACTTACATTTAGACCTTTTATTTTTTCTATCTCTTCCTTTAATATCTTTTGTACTTCATTCTGCACATCTAGATCTAATGAGGTTGTAACTCGTAACCCGCCTTCTTCAACTTCTCTAATACCATATTCTTTTTCAAGCTGTGATTTAACAAAAAATACAAAATGAGGAGCATTAATTGATGTTACTGGCGGAATAATTTTTATTTTCTCTTTTTGAGCAGATTGATATTGTTTTTCAGTAATATACCCTTGTTTAAACATTTTATTTAATACTTCATTTCTTCTATATATTGCCGCGTCTGGATTTGAAAATGGTGAGTATATCGAAGGTGCTTGTGGAAGACCAGCTAACATCGCCGCTTCAGCAATTGTCAATTCCTTAGCTGATTTTCCAAGATATGTTTTTGATGCTTCTTCTACCCCATAGGCAGATCCACCATATGGTACTTGATTAAGATACATCTGTAATATTTCTTCTTTAGAGTAAATTCTCTCCGTCCATATTGCAAGAATAATTTCTTTAATTTTTCTGTCAATCGTTTGTTCAGGAGATAATAATGCAGTCTTAACCAATTGTTGAGTAATTGTAGAACCTCCTTGTAGTTCTTTTGTTTTTACTGTATCAACAAGTGCGCGCAATATTCCACTAATTAATGACACACCATGGTGTTTATAAAAATCTTTATCCTCAATTGATATAGATGCTTGGAATAGGTACTTTGGAATATCTTTTAATTTTACAGGGGTTCTATTTTGTTCACGAAAAACCTCATAAAGCAATTTACCATTTCTATCAAAAATATGACTCGACACGGGATAATTAACCTTACCAATATCTTCCGGTGAAGGTAAACCTTTTATAAAAATATATGATTGATACGTTGAAAGTAGTAAAAAACATACAAAAAACCCAAAATAAAATGATCGTATTCTTTCTGATAAAATTGCTCTTACTACCTGGATAGGTATTAAAACAATAAATAATACGATTCCAAATAATTTTCTTACTATTACTACTACCTTTTTATATGATGAATTATTGATAATTTCTATAATTCTCTTTAAAATACTACCCTTTATATACTTAGAATTAAGTTTAGAAAAATTACCTTTGTTTCTTGTTTGGATAGAATTGCCATAAACAACTAATTTCTTGAAAAGAATACGTACATTATAAAAATTCTTCTTTAGAAGCGCTTTAATAATCAAAACAAGAATACGAATTTTTGAAGTCAATTTTAGACGATATTCATTAAGTCTATTTGAAGATTCCTTAACCTGTGAAAACGTAAAAATATTTACATATCTTATCTTAACTTTAATAATCTTATTTGAATTGATATACAAATAAATTCTTTTTGTATGTGAAACTAAAAATAAAGAAGTAATTGTAATAACTCTCTGTACGCTTTCACCTATTGATATAAAAAACCAAACAATGTAATACAACAATTTATATAAAAGTTTTGTGATCTTTTTTGACATACTAGTACGTAATTTTTTTAAGTCCATTAAGTTTCAATTATATCATATATTATAGGTCTTTTCAATAACGACTTGTCCCAGTTAAACGATAGAGAATAAAAGTTTAATTTGGACTTGATAGTTCTTTTATCTTTGCACGAACAACCAAACGTTTCCAATATGTCCCTGGAGGTACACAAGTAACAACTGTAAGATATGAGGAGTCATATTTTTGATCAAGAATTGATATCTGATCAGGATCAACTACAAACATATCAAAGACTTGATATTCATACTGAGCATCAGGCATTTTTACTATTATTAAGTCTCCCTTTTCTAAAGATGGAAGATATGTAAATATAGTTTTATAATCCTTTACATTATATAACTGAGGTAGAGTTGAGTGTCCAAAAATAGCTACATTTCCTTTTTCTCCCGGAAGACTAGTAGGTAAATAATGCACAAGAGTCTTTGATAGATCATCGCCACCAACTTTTACTTTTGCATCAATAATATTTAATTTTGGAATAGATAATAAATAGTTATTAACTGGTATCTTTGACGGCATGCTTGTCGGTTGTGGCATTGCTGGAAACCACAAATTTGCTTGTACAAAATCTTTTAAATTGTTTGAATAAACTGAATTACTTCCTAATACTGTATTTGCTACTTTTAATGATGATACATAATTTTCCATTGGAATTGGGCTGACAATATTTTGCTCAATAAATATTCTTGAATATAACTCAAACGAAATAATTGGATAAAATGACCAAAACAACATCAATGCTCCAGCGATTAAAGAAATATATGAAATTGTGTGAATTACCTGTTTTTTTACTGTATATTCCTCTTTAATATATACGTGGACTGCCATAATAAATAAATCTGAATAAATTTTAATTATCAGTAAATTTAATTAAAATTTTGCTTTGAATAAACGGAATCCATCCGTTAAATAGCGATAATGGCGATGAGATTTGTATATTCACAGATTCTATACTGTATTTACTTTTTATTAATGTTTGAGCATCAGATTTCGAAAGTCCTTTTATTACATTACTCAATTCTTCCTTACTTAAGTCTTTGGCCACTATAGCAGAAGCGTCTACTTTAACTTGCATTTGATTTTTATTCAGATCTTCGTTAACTAAATCATATGAGATTTTATTTTTATTTAATACATATCCAGTAGGCACTTCTGATTTTAAACTATCATACAACTTATTTTTAAAAAGAATATTATTATAAGAGTAATATGTGGCAATAACATTAGCTTCTAAAGTTACATCTGTTCCCTCTTCTCCAACCTCCTTTGAATACTTTAAATTACTTATTCCAACATTCGTCATGGTGTCAATTATCTTACCATCATCATTCGTCTTACCACTCAAACCTTTTATAACTTCTATTTTTCCTTTATTCAATACAGACAATTTTAAATCCTCGAGATCTTTTTTAGCTACGGTCTCAATTTGCCTTTTTGTTCCTCCTACAAATGCAGTGTCGTTGTATGCATATATAGATGAATTTGAATAATCTGCAATAGAAATTTGCTTACCTTTCTCCAAATTATATTCAGAACCGATCTGAGTTGCTGTAACATTTGCTTTTTTTTCACCAGGCCTCATACTTCCATCAGATAGATTCTCGCTTGATGAAGCAATCTTAACATCGTCATTCAAAACATATGATAAAGAATCAATTTTAAGAATTGAATTTTTATTTATTTGAATCTCCTTATTTGTCTTATTTCTCAATATAACAACACCTTTAGCCTTCTCTCCAACATCATGTTTGCCTGTTGTTTTTTTTGAATCACTAAATGAAGCAGAAATTGAACTAATTTGGATATGTAATAATTGAGAATCTTCGCTATTCTCCACCGGAATATTGAAGCTAATCGTCTCCGATATATCCCTTGTTGGTAATATCAAAATAATATCAGCTTTATGGAATATAAAGAGTGAAATCAAAATAAATGTTATTACAGAGATTGTCATAATAGCACTTATTAAAACAAAACGACTTTTAAAAATAATCGGAGGAAACTTAAATGCACGACCTTTTTTAGCAGTCGTATGTTCTAGAGCTACTTTTGGTTCATTATCAGGTTTTTCATAAATTTCATGTTCGTGAGTGATTGGTAGAACTGGTTTACTAACCATTTTTATATATGGTTCAGGTTCTATTGCATATCCTCCGACAGTAAATCCTAATAATGTATGAGTGGGATTTTCCTCTTGAATACTTAGAGAATTAAAATCTATCATATTATGACTATTTTCATGAGAATAAGATGCCTCAGATGTAGTCTGCTCTTCCTGTTTGTTCATTGGATTTTCTACTTCTTTCAATTGTTTTTCAAAAACCAAGCCCATTGATTTGTGTAATACGTCTGTCTCCACTATTTCTATTTTTGGTTGATGAATAAAAATTTCTTTTGACCAATGAACTGACTTTAAGGAAAAAATTTCCTCTTGTATTTCATTTGAGCCATAAAAAACAATATATGGGGGTAACAAAACATCATTTGCAATCTTAAATAAACCCTCAGTTAAATCATCTTTGAGAGATTGAGTATGAGCAACGCAAATACGATGCAATAATTTACCAGCCTTTATAACAAAAAGTGTGTGTTCAGTTTTATCTATTTCAAAAAGAATAGTATTTAATAGATTTGAATGACCTTCTGACAAGGCAATCAATACTGCTTCATAACTCTCGATGAATCCCAACGGTCGTAATTCAAGCTCTTTTGACAGTTTTTTTAATATCAACTTGTACGGATCTTTTATCTCATGAGTTGTTTGATCAATCAAATGCGAATATGTGAAATATATCACTTTCTTCATTCGCAATTTACTTTGACTTTCAAGTTCAAAAAGTAGATTATCAACATCTTCAATAATATTTTCCCATCCATTACTGTAAACACAATTGCGTTTATATAGGATTTCCAACTTTCCTTCTTTATAAAGATATATAAAACCTGTTGCACCTTGCTCCTTTATAAGAAGACCAAAATAATGCTCAGTGTTAGTACGTTTTCGAAGAAAATAATTAAACAGACTCATAGAATAATATTACCAAAATGAATAGAATCACTCAATCCCATATTGTAAAAGTATCTGATCAATTCCTTTTTTTGCTACACTTAGCGACTCGGTATAAGAAACTCCCTGAGAGGTAGAATTTACTGCATTTTCTATATACTTAATGATATTGTCGTTCAAACCTGCATCAAATGTACGAGAAATAAGCGGAATTGAAACAAGATTATCATTTTCAGCCTGAGTGATTATTGTGCCGACATAAGGATCATTAGCTAATGTAGAAGCAAGATCCTTACGCGAATAGGGGCTTCCAAAAGGTCTTGTCTTTTTTTGCGCTTCATAAATTTTAGTTAATGATTCTTTTTCAGACATAAATTTTAATAATTTCCATGCCTCAAGTTGGTTTTTACTATACTTACTCACACCTTCTGCCCAATAATTTGCAATCGTGATTTGTTTTGAACCTGGAACTATTGGTACTGGAGCAACTTTAATTTCTAAATCAGGATTCATTGCCTTCAAAGAAATCACCTCCCAAGTAGGAGCTATCACCATCGCAACTTTCCCTTGAGCAAACGCATTAATTGAATTTGGCATATCTGCATTCCAGTACTCCTTGGGTGGTTCTGCAAATGAACGATATGATTCGAGAGCTTGTGAAGCATATTGGGAATCTAAACCCTTTAAAGTTCCTCCATTTTGAATAAGTAAAAGTCCGAAGATATCTGAAAAATGGTCAACATTTACCGCATTCCCTATGGCTAAACCTGAAGTTTGAATCACTCCGCTTGAATCCTTTACGGTAAGTTTTTCAATATAATTAATCATATCATCCCAATTTGAAGGAGGTTCTGATATGCCAGCGTTACTCAACAACGAATTATTATAAATAAGGACTAATCCGTCAACATACAATGGAATACCATAATACGAATTACCCAATTTAAGATCTTTTGAATGAATAGAAAAAAAAGTGCTTTCAAATTGTGCATTTGTCATTACCTCTTGAGGAATACTTGATACAACATCTTTTACTTCTGATAACCAAGTATTGTGAAAGCGGAATATATCTGGACCCGCACCAGTAGGACTCCTTGCTAAGATACGCTGTCTATATTCCGCTGGAGAATATTTTTGATATTCAATTTTTACATGAGGATTCCTTTTAATATAATCCTGAAATACACTTTCATAAATCTGTTTTTCATCCCAAAGTCCCCAATAAGTAAGAGTAACAGGCTTCTTTTGTGTAGTACCTCTTCCTAAAATAACAGCTAATATAATTGCAAAAATAATAACAAAGAATCCAACAGCTCCAGCTATTATTAAATATTTTGCCTTGTTATTTTCTTCTGAAACTGGCATAATTTCTTCAGACGGTATTTCAGGGGCTTGTTCATTTTCCATTGCATCGTCAGTTGATGAAATATCAGGTGATAATTCTTCAGGTTGTATGTTATCTGAATATAAGTTTTGTACATTATCACCTTGAATACTATTATCGTAAGCCTGCTGTTGGTTTAAATCCTGACTATACTCTTGATTCAGTGCTAAATTATCATCGCTCATATATATTATGATATCAAAATATTTAAAAAAGAGATTGAGTATCTTACAATACTGCTCAATTATTGTTGTGCTTCTTACACTTTTATTGACTGTTTTTTATCTATCATTGCTTCAAAAGGACAAAGAGTTGATCAATCGCTTTTATCCGAACGTATATATTGATAATATAAACGTAGGACAATCATTAAAAAGCGATTTGGTTGACAAATATAAGAAAAAAACAAAGGAGTTTGCAAATACTCAAATAAATATATTTTACAATAATCAGGCTGTAGCAACGGTTTCTGGACAAATATATAACATACATTCTGATGGAGATGAAATAATTGAAAATGCATACATGATCGGAAGGTCTTCATCAAGTTTTCATTCTCTACTTCAAAAAATACTAAGTATATATAATATCCAAAAATATGATTTTAAAACAAGAATCGGATACGATACTATCAAACTCATCAATCTTCTAACCTCACTAGAAGATCAATATACTATACCCGCAAAAAATGCATTATTCTCCTTCGAAAATGGAAAAGTTACTACTTTTAGAAAAGATGAGCAAGGAAAAAAAATAAATACTCTCGCTCTTAAAAACCAAATTGATGAATTTATACGTAAATTACATAACTCTCAAGATATATCCCTCAACCTAACTTCTACCCCTATTCAACCTGATATTCAATTAAGTCAATCAAATGAATTTGGTATTGAGGAATTAATTGCTACAGGTGAATCAAACTATAGAGGATCAATGCCAGAACGAATACATAACGTCATTCTCGGAGCTTCCAAATTTCATGGAGTATTAATTCCGAAAGATAAAATTTTTTCCTTCGATGAGATTGTTGGTGATATATCCTCACTAACAGGTTTTAAGCCCGCATATGTTATCAAAAGTGGAAAAACTGTACTTGGTGACGGAGGAGGGATATGTCAAGTATCAACTACAATGTTTCGCACAGCCATGAATGCAGGATTGCCCATTTTGGAACGCAATGCTCATGCATATCGAGTATCCTACTATGAAAATGATACAAAACCCGGATTTGATGCGACGATTTTTACACCATCAGTCGATCTGAAATTTAAAAATAATACACCCGGATCAATATTAATACAAACTGAAGTTGACGAAAAAAATACAAAATTGAAATTCTTATTTTATGGAAAAAAAGATAATAGAAAAGTTGAGATAACAGATATTCGTCTCTATGATCAGGTTGCTCCTCCACCACCATCATATCAAGAAGATCCATCTCTTCAAAAAGGAGTGCAACACCAAATTGAACATGAAGCATGGGGAGCTACTGCAAGTTTTATATATAAAGTATTTTTAAATGAGAATACAAATTTAGAGCAAAAATTCATTTCTCGATATCAACCATGGCAAGCTGTATATATGGTTGGAACAAAAGAATAGTAAATATAACTACTATTATCTAAACAACCTAGCCCTTCCAAGGCGATACTTAAAATCTTTAATTTTTCGTTCACCAATTACTTTAGCGGGAACTCCACCAACAACAGCGAGCGATGCTACATCTCGCGTTACAACAGCGCCTGCTCCAATTACTGCACCATTACCAATTGTTACACCTGGTAGAATAATTGCTCGAGGTCCAATAAACACATAGTCTCCGATATTAACCGGGCTCATTATTGCTATAAATCTCGGATCATTAATATCGTGCTCAGAATTATATATCATTACTTCTGAAGCAATATCTACATGACTTCCTATTTGAATCAAATCCCTTCCGTCTAGAGTAATATTCTCTCCGATTATAGTATCTTCACCAATACAAATTTTACTTAACTCATAAAATCGTGCTCCCGTGTGTATCACAGAACCTTTTCCTAATCTCATCCCTAAGATCATATATATAGAATGTCTTACAAAATGGAGAGGTATATGACCAATAAAATGTACAATAGCAATTTGAAATTCTAGTATAATATTATGTATACGATTTAATATCTTAAGAATAATCTCTGAAAAAGAAAGTGAATTTCCGTTCTTATCTTTAAAATCGAGTATCATTTAATACATTATATATCTTTTGTTGGTCAAATTGTAAGGAATTTTGCAATATTAGGCATATGAACAACCTAATATAGTTGGTTTTTACATAATGAATTATTTAGGAGATCATTAATTAGACTTGACATACATATTAAATCTGTATATAATTACATATTATAGGATATGCTAAATTCAACCCCACTCATACAAATAACAGAATCAAAACTAGAGACAAAAGTCCTCTCAGTCATGTTTACCGACATGAAAGGCTTTACAAACCGCACTTCTGGTCAATCTAGACAAGAAATTGAGGACTTATTATCTGTTCACGACAAAATAATGAGGCCTATCTTCACAAAATATGGTGGTCGGATAATAAAAACTATCGGAGACGCATTTCTTGTAGTTTTTGAAAGCCCTACAGATGCTGTATTATGCGGAATCAAGATCCAGACAACAGTAGAACATCATAATTCGCGATCAAATAAAGCTGATCAATTTATAGTCCGTGTAGCTATTAATTCAGGCGAAGTACATATAAAAGATAATGATGTTTTTGGAGAACCTGTTAATATTGCTGCAAGGGTTGAAGGAGTTGCAGATGGTGGAGAAGTAGCACTTACTGAATCAGTCTTTCTTGCAATGAATAAGAATGAGATCAAAACAATGTCAATGGGGATACATGAATTAAAAGGCATACCTTATCCAATTAAAATATATCGAGCTCTCATTCATCCTGGTGATGAAAATAAGTATAAAAAAATCGATGAAGAAAATCTCAAAAAGTCAACAGAAAAAAGCCCTGCCAAAAATAACATTTTTTCGAAAAAAACATTACCCCCAACACATTCTCAAAAAGAACATCCACCAGTTATGAGCCAAAAAAGAGCACCTCCAATGAAGTACAAAGAAAAACCATTAGTATATACGGTGGTACATACGCATCGTTTTTCTTCTATATCAAATTTTTTATTTATAATTATTCTAGGTGGCATTGCATATTCATTATATCTCTGGGTAGAATCTGTACAACCTGGAACATTATATAACTTCTATATTTATGCTGAAAATTATCTAATGTTTGTAATAAATTCTATCTTAACTAATCTATTCCCCAATTAATCTAATATCGAAAGAATTAGGGAAGAATAACTTTAAAATGCATAAATCACCAATATTCAGTAATATCTGGAATTGATTCTACTTCATTACTTTCTAAAAATCTTGATTTTATTGTTTCAGTACGTTTTCCAAACATAAACCTACGTTTTGTATAAGTAATATACAAACGCTTTTCTGCTCGAGTAATACCAACATAAAATAATCTACGTTCTTCCTCCAACTGAAATATATCATCAATCGATCTACTATGAGGCAATATTCCTTCCTCGACTCCGACAATAAAAACATAGGGAAATTCTAATCCCTTTGCTTGATGTAAAGTCATCAATTTTAGATTATTACCACCCTCTCTCTTTTCTCCATCAAAATATTCGGACTCAACTAGCATTACTTGATGCAAAAAATCTGTTAAATTATTATGATTCAGCGCAACGGATTTTAATTCCTTAATATTTTCCAATCGTGCATTATCTTCTTCATCTTTAACATCATACATCTGCAAATATCCCGTCTCATTCAATGCAAGTTCCATAATCTGTATCGTATCACATTGAGCAGATTTATCTTGATATTTTTTATAAAAAGTTTTATATTTTTCCCAAAATCGCTTCCCAATTTTTTTTATGCGATCTTGTGCGAGTTCATCATGTGGATTGACTAAAAGTCTCAAAAATGCAAGAACGTCTTTAACTTCTTTACGTTCATAAAATCGTGTTCCTCCTATCAAAGTATATGGCATTGCTGAATGCAATAAAGCCTCTTCTATGACACGGGATTGAGCATTTATTCTATATAAAACGGCAAATGATGCATCAGGATTTTCTCTTTTTATTGATCTAATTGTATCTACTATATATTGAGCTTCTGATTCTTCATTATTAGTTTCATATTGAACAATGGATTCACCTACTTCATTTTCAGTAAATAATTTCAGTACCGGATGAGATTGATTTTGAGAAATAATAGAATATGCAAAATCTAGAATTTGTTGAGTAGAGCGATAATTTTGTTCAAGAAAAAACGTCTTAGTTCCGTAAAAATCATCTTTAAATTTATCAAGATTTTTTATATCTGCACCTCTCCAAGAGTATATACTTTGTGAAAAATCTCCAACTACCGTAAGATTTCCATATTTTTTCCCTAATTGTCTTGCAAAAACATATTGTGCAAAGTTTGTATCCTGAAATTCGTCTATCATGATATGAGTATATTTATCCTGAAAATACAATAAGACTTCAGGAAATTGACGAAACAACTCAGTAGATTTAAAAATAAGGTCATCAAAATCTACAGCCATATGATTTTTAAGTTGTTTATAATATTGATAATATACTTCTGATACTTGCGATGCACTGTAATCTCCAAAAGCTTCGAGATATTTTTCTGGACCGATTAATTGATTTTTGGCATAAGAAATTCTATTTAGAAAAAATGAAGGTGTGAATTTATTTACCTCATTTTTTTTTAAAATTCCACGTATGATTGTTGCTTGATCATCTACATCATAAATTGAAAAGTTTGCATCAAGCCCTATATTATGTCCATATTGTCGCAATATACGAACACAAAATGAATGGAAAGTACCTATAAATCCAATATTATTTCTACCACTAATATTCTGATTTTGAATACGATTTTGCATTTCTTTTGCTGCTTTATTCGTAAAAGTGATCATGAGAATACTTTCGGGTGATAACTTTACTTTGTCTACCAAATACAAGACTTTTGATACCAACACCTTTGTTTTTCCAGATCCTGCACCAGCCAAAATAATTGATGGTCCCAAAGTATTATTAACAGCCTCAGTTTGTTGCTTATTTAAATTATTTTTCATATATGTACATGTGATTATATACTAATAAATATTCAATAGGTAAAATATTTTTTTCTTAATCGTTGAAAGAAATACTAATATGAATATGCTATGATAATAGTTATACCTATTAAAAAATTTAATGCTATGAAATATATATTCGCAAATTGGAAAGCAAATAAATCATTTTCATCTTCAAGGGAATGGATGGAGCAATTTATTAAGATCTTATATAAAGATGAAAATGTTCAAAAAGCAATAAAGGAAGGTAAAATTAAAATAGTTATTTTTCCTCCTGCACCATTAATACATCCTCTTCATCACTATACATTAAATATCCCCAATTTATCTTTGGGATCTCAAGATATATCTGCTCATGAATCTGGCAGTCTTACTGGAGAAATTACAGCTCAGGCTGTCTCAGAACTTGTGAGATATACTCTTATTGGACATAGCGAGCGAAGAAAGTATTTTAATGAGACAGAAGATGAAATATATAAAAAAATCCTCCTCGCTCATAAATATGACATAGAGCCCATTCATTGTATTGGAAATATTGAAGATAAATTGTATTCATCTGTTAAATATATTGCATTTGAACCTGTTGAATCAATAGGCACGGGAATGAATATGAGTATTGATGCGATTACTATAATAAAAAATAAACTCAATCTCAATAAGGAGATCAAATTTATTTATGGCGGGAGTGTTAATCAATACAATTGTGATCAATATTTAGAATCAGATGACATAGATGGATTACTCGTCGGATCTGCCTCTCTAGATCCGCTCCATTTTTATTCTATTATCGCCAAAGCAACCACTTAACATTCACTACTACTTCTGTATTATTCTTACAGAATCAGAACACAAATGAAAACACCACTATACAAATGCCAGCAACTACAATAATCCATGGGTAATCAAAATATCCTGTAACTGGCAATCTTTTAATTTTTGAAGGAATAGAGGTAGGAGATGGTATGCTCGTATTAGTTGGTACTTCGGTTATCGTAATCATACTTTCTATTATTGGTGTATCTTCAAGCGTAGGTGCAATAGTAGATTCAATAATAGTTGTTGGCTCTGATAAAACAGAACTGCTCAAAGAAATTACTTTTTTATAAGTAACTCCAGAGGCCTTAGAATCTATTGCAGTTGTGGGCGATATATTGGAATTATTCAATCTATACGTAATATATATTGATGCTATTACCAAAAAGAATGATATTGCTAATAAAAGATATGTAGTATAATGTTTTTTCATATTATTCACCTAACCAGCCGTCTTTTTTTGAATGTAATTGTGCTTCTATTTCAATTTTCTTACTATCAACAGGTATATCGTATTCTACAAAAAAGATACTTTTTTCTTTATCAAAATGTGATGTCTCATGTGATACATTCCAAACCGACTCATTTATACGAATACGAGCTTTATCAATAGAAGCGTCGGCTAATGTTTTTATTCCAATTATTATCACATCTCCCGATTTAAGCTTCAACTCTTCCTCTGGTTTCAACAAAACACCTTCGGAAGAATACACCTCTATTCCTTCTAACTTTACAATATTAGACTGCTTTTCCTCATTGATAGATTCAGCTTTACTTCTACTTGACCATAGCGCTCCAGCGCCAAATAATAGTGCCATTACAATTAATATACCTATTAAGATAAGCTGTGGATTAACTAATGGCTTTTTTTCAACAACTTGAATTGGGGTAGCATTTAGTGAATCACCTCCATTTAATTCCTGATCAAATTCTGGAATGTTCGGAACTGATGAACTCCGATTTGCACGAATATATAATATAAGCTCGTAAACCAAGAGAGCCACTGTGATAATAAATGCTACAAAACTAACAGTCGTCAACATATATCAATTCGATGATGATAATTATAATAAATACATAGACATTAAACCTATTCCTACCAACAAAATACTTCCAAAAACATAAATAAAACCATTAAAACCAGAGACTGGATTGGTTGGTGCAACTGTAGGAGCAGTCGTAGATATAGGTATGGAAGTTGATGCAACAACCACTGTTGTAGGCTGAACAGTTGGTTCTATGGTATCTTGAACAATTGGCTCAATTGTAGGAACCAGTGTAATTGTAGCAGATCCAGTAGAATCACCTAACACCCTTTCACCACTCTTGGCAATGCTAAAAATCCTATTAATACTCATCTCAATTCCTAACTTATTTTTTGACTTAATAATAGCTTTATATGTGCCAGATTTTATAGAAAATGGTATATCTACCGTCCACTCACCTCTAGAATTAACCTTCGAACGTGCAGATACTCCTGGAGTAGTATTGATGGTCATTATTACATCTGCTCCAACCTCTCCAGCACCTCGAAACAAAGGACTGGAACCGGGAATAATAGCATTTTCTTTAGGTAAAGAAACTGTAAACACCGATTCAACATTGCTTGAAGTATTAAATAGTGTTTGAATAGAAGGAATTGTTTGAGATTTATTAGTTGATGCAGGTAAAACATCATTTTCCTCTAAATTATAGTTTTTACCTAACACAATTGTTTGCGATAGAGGATTTGTTTTATTCACTTTTGTAATAACAGTTGATGTGGTACTCATATCCGTTCTAAAAATCAACTTCACCGCATGATTTTCTTGAACTGGTATATTTTTATAATTCGTAGAACTATAAATATTTTGTAACGGTATTAGCCATTCGCCTGTTCCTTTTGTAAGAGTAAGTAGAGTTGTTGAATCATCATACTTATAAAATACAAATACATTCTGAGCAGGCTGATCATTACTTAATACTACTTTTCCATATGCAGGTTTTAAACTAGTATGCACAGAAGTATCCATCGGTGTTTGAAATTCAAAAGCATGTGAATTATTTGCAGAAACAAGTGAGTTACCCGTTACTATTTTATAATAGTATTTTTTCCCTGGAACCAATCCTGTACCATTTGGTCCATTTATTGTAGCTAAGTGCAATCTATATTGACGTTTATCTGTACCCACATCCCTATCGTCTGCTTTAATCATAGTCAAATCATTCTCATTAATACCAAAAATTATCCAACCAGTTTCCGATGCGACTGTTTCCCAAAAAATTCCTACTTGCTTTGCTGATAAATTTACTACCTCATGACTTACCAATTTTTTATTAGAAGCTTGAATGGGTGTTGTTACCTTAATACCAACATAAGAGATTACAAAACCAAATACTGATATTACAGCAAAAATAATAAGCAATACAGAAGGCTTAGATTTTGGTTTTAAATACAAATCACTATACATACTAAATCTTTCTTCTCTTTAACTCATAAAAAACAGTATCATCAATGGAATATTTAGGTATAGTTGCCGTTCTAATTTCCAAATCTCTCTGACTTTGACTTTGTTTATGATACAAATCAATCACCATCCAAGATACAACTGTCAAAAATATTCCTATAGATACTACTAACAATTCTTTTTGATTCATAAGAAATAATCCTCAACTTCCATCTTAATTTTCAGATTGGCGGAATCCGATGCATTCAAATCTTGTGAAACATTTCTAGTTATTACCATATTATTCACAATCTTCAATCTGCGTTGATCCATAAAATTATATACAAATTTACGAGCACTTACGAAGTCTGAATCTGTCTCAATATTTATCTGAAATTTTTTTAATCCTTTTTTTAGTGATGGATCTCTAAAAGGAATATCTACAACATCTACTTTCTGGATAATGATTCCAGAGTTTGTAGCTGCTGTAGTTAAATTTTCCATAACTTTTGCAAATTTAACACCTTCTGGTACCGCCTCATCCAATAAAGGTAAATCATCTCTCATCACCTCATACTTGGTCTGAATATTTACAATCTCTGTTATTACATCATCATATTCTTGATTCAGTACTGTAAGTCTCTTTAGTTCTGACTGCAAAAAAAATACAGTATTTAAATTAGGACGTATAGCAAATATAATAAAAAAAGAAAAAATAAAGAAAAAGATAATAATAAACATATAATCTTTAGCTTTTTTGGTTACCAACTGTTTAACAAGACTTTGTTTATCCATTTATAGTGCTAAACGTTGATAACTTAAACATAAACTGAAAATATTGCTCTGTTTTTACCAATCGAACGAGTTGTATAGAAGTGAATCTTTTATCCTTCAATAATTTACTATGAAATTTTTTTACCATATCAACATCATTAGTAAATCCTTCAAAAGTTACTGCAGTTTTAGATATATTCATTGAGGATAGAGTTAATGAAGAAGGAAACACAGATACAACATAATCGATCATATATCTTTGATACTGTTGTTGGGTAATTATTTCTTTGATATTCTTAACCTTCGTCTCGACTGTGGCCACTTCTTTTAGAAGAGGTCCAACAACCGAGACTATTTCTTGTTTTTGACTTAACGTATCTTTTGAATCAATAATTTGCTGATCTATTGAAAATCGAAATATAAAAACATAAATCACCACCATTTGAGTAACAACCAAAATATATCGTAAATAACTATACGAAAAATATATTATCTTATCAACAAGACTGGTATTATTTTCAGGAAACAGGTTAATATGATATTTCATGTTTTTTGTACTGAATTTCTACTAACCTGTGACTTTAATCTTGCTGCAGTATTTTTATGGAATATTTTTCGTTTAGTTGCTTTATCAATTACAGAATAGGCTTTTTTAATAGCTACTGCTTTTTTTACAGCATCTACTATTTTCATGACATCTTTCAATGTTTTTTGTACTGTTTTTTTATATGAATCATTAGCAGCTGTACGTTTAATATCTTTTCGAACTTTCTTTTTTGCTGATTGTATATTTGGCATTCTTTTACACCTCCTCTCTTATTGTATAAACTTTTAATGTTATAATGCAACATCAACTAATATTATAAACTAAAATTTTTTGTTAACATACGTTCACCATATGAGCCGTGGAACACAGCATTCAACGAAATATCACCAACAACTGTTACATAACGCATCACTCCTGACGATGCAGTACCAAATACAAATTTTTGTTTTCCGGACTTTGCTCCACTTTCAATTTTAATTTCCGCATACGAGCCATCCTGATCCTTCTCTGTGGTTTTAAAGGTTAATTCTAATTCGATTCGTTCTGTTCCTTGAGGAATATTATTAAATATAAATTCAACTTCCTTTTTTGGTAATAATTGATTGAGTTGTACTCCTACAGAAGACTCTATAGTAGGAATAACGGCGACATCAGGTAATTCACTATTTACCACTACCTTTTTAACTTGTTTTTTTGCATTTGATCTTGTCATAACAGCAAATACTACTGCGATCACAATAACTCCAATAATTATCACGAAAATATAAAGTAATTTTTTATTATTTTTTATATATTCCATATTATTCTAGAATTTTAATTTCCAATACCTTGACTAATAAGATAACTTTGAAGTTGATTTATATTGATTCTTTCCTGTTTTGTAGTATCTCGATGTCTTATAGTAACCGTATCATCCTCTAAAGTTTTAAAATCAATAGTGATACAAAATGGAGTACCAATTTCGTCTTGACGTCTATATCGCTTGCCGATATTCCCATTATCATCATATGTACACATGCATAAATGTTTTAGATTCTTATACAATTCTTGCGACTTTTGTATAAGCTCTGGCTTATTTCTTAATAAAGGAAATACTGCAACTTTAATTGGAGCTATATTAAAAGGCAAAGATAAATAAACGCGGTTTTCTCCATTAATTTCCTCTTCCTTATAATTTTTTTCAAGTAAAATATATAATAATCTATCGAGTCCAAACGAAGTCTCTATGACATTTGGGATATACTTCTTGCCACTTCCATCCGTATATGTAAAATCATGCCCACTATACTCACCATGTCTAGATAAATCCCAATCTCCACGATGATTCATCGGTGAACATTCAATCCACTTATCACCTTGGATTCTAATCTCGAAATCTTTTTGCTTTTTTGCATAATGACTTCTTTCAGCAGGAGGTATTTCTCTCAAACGAATATCATCTTTACTAAGTCCAAGTTTTTCAATCAAAAATGATTGAGTGAAAAATTTTTCCCAATAATCATATGCTTCAAATGACGTGTCTGGATCAACAAAATATTCAAATTCCATTTGTTCAAACTCACGCGTACGCAATACAAATTGTTTGGTAGTTATTTCATTTCGAAATGCCTTACCAATTTGAGCAACACCAAATGGAATCTTTACTCGTGTTGAGCTTAAAATATTTGGATATTGTAAAAATATTGCCTGACATGTCTCTCCTCTCAAATATACAACCTGTTTATTTTCCTCAGTTGATCCTATTTTAGCTTCTACTAACAAATTAAATACCTTTGGCTCTGTTAATTCATTACCATTTTTACTAGTAATTTTTTCTCCTTTAATAATCATACTCATTTCCTCTATTGCTAGTTCTGATAACTGAGCCTTATCAGACACATATTTTTGGATCACCTGCGTCAATGAAAGATTCCTTTTTTCTACATATTCTTCAATCACATGATCAGCTCGAAATCTCTCATGGGTTACCTTATCCTCAACAAGTGGATCAGTAAAAGAAGCCACATGTCCCGAAGCTTCCCATGTCTTTGGATGGCTCATAACAGCGGCATCAAGTCCTATTACGTTTTCATGTTCTTGCACTAAGATATTCCACCAGCTGTTTTTAATATTATTTTTCAATAATACGCCCATTGGTCCATAATCATAGGTAGCTGAAAATCCACCATATATCTCTGAAGAGGGAAATACAAATCCTCTTCTTTTACACAATGCTACAATTTTTTCCATAAATAACTGTTCAAATAAAAATTATCGTTCTTAAATATAAAATACTCGTCTCAAAATTCTAGAAGCTTACCTATACATTATAGTATATATTTTGGTAATTTTTCATGAATAGTTTCTTCAATTAATACTATAAGACTATTATATGAAAGATCGGAGTCGATATAACCTAATAATCTCATAAGTGCATTCAAATCTTTATGGAGACTAGTTTGAACATATATTGTATCTCCTCCTAATACCACAAGTAGATTTCTTAACCATTGATATATCTCAATATCTTGCACTGCTTCTGGAAGCATAAAATCAATAATGTAAAAAAAGAAATATACAATTTTTTGCTTATATTCACTGGCCTTAATTGCAGAAAAAGCACTAATTAATTTAGTTCCAACGAGATAATATGATTCACTCTTTTTTCTATAGATGACCTCTATCATATTTATCGAGTCTAAATGAGGCGCTCTTCTACTGGTAATATTCTTAACTCCTTTTGCAATAGAACGAATTTTTCCAAATTCTTGTGTAAAACAGGTTACAATAACATCATTATTAGGTAATCTAAACTTTTTTAGTACAAAAGCTTCAGTTTTAAAAACGTTCATACACCTAAAAGAAGAATGCTAGAGAAAATAAAAACTATTTATTTTACAGTCTTATCTATGAGAAAGTTACCCGAATATACCTTCTTTGTATCAATGGTAACTGAAAGTTGTTGTTTATCTTTCCCCGGCTGTTTCTGTATCATTAATGAATAATTACTCTTGCTGAGCGTTGAAGGCAGTGAATATTTCACATCTATTTCAGTACGCCCCTGAGTTGGAACAACTGTGAAGCCTTCAAATACAGTTTTCCCCAATTCATCATATGTTTGAACTTTCATTTGAGAGCCAGTAAAACCAATCAACTTGGATCCTTTTGGTACATAAATTCGTATCCATGTACGTCTTGGTGCATTTAAACATAAACTACTTCTTAGCAAACTACAATCTGATTGAGGATACGGATTCTTATATTCTACCTTTACTTCACGATTGATTACATTGCCTTCGAATGAGGTAGTAGAAATAATATTTTCTGAAACAAATAAATCTGATTTAGCACCTGCAAAATTCACATTATTAACATGAAGATAATCAATATTTTGTACTTGACTTATCAAGCCACCAAAATTCATTTTTTCTACTGATTGCTGGATAACAGGATCATTAAAATTCAACAATATATGTTTTTCTTGTAGATTGAGGAACATAGCTTGAAACATCACACCCCAATATCTAGAAGGAGACGATTTTAATGCCTTTTGGAACAATTCATACATGAGAACTCCAAGTATTCCTTTTCTATTTTCCTTTATATAGCCGACAGGTCTACCAACTAGATCAAAAAGTTGATATATAACCTGAGGACAATCACATCGGGTGTCTTGTTTTGCAGAGAATCTCACTCCTCCTGCTTCGATATCACCATAAATAGTCAACATATCCACAAGAATCTTAGAATCCATTGCAAACACTCCATCATATGCTACTCTATCTCTGCTCTTTTCATATAATGAATTAAATAGTTTCATAGATTCAACAAAATCTGGTGAAATATTGCTATCTCGTATCCAAAACTTTGGAACATTTATATGATAAGTTCGTATTTTTTCAGGAGCTGAGGGGTGATTTGGTTCAATGCTTGCATCGAGATTATAAATATCAGATGATCGTTCAATAGCCATCCTACCATCTTTGATCTTAAAAATTGCATATGCCGTCAAAAATCCACCAGTTGCTCTGGCTTCTTTTTCATTTTGAAATATAATTAAGTATGTTTTTTCTTTTCCGTTAGCACCTAAAATTTTTGGTAAATTCTTAACAATTGGCTTCGCATCAACAAACAAAGCTACAATACCTCGAAAGCCTTCTTTTGCATTTACTATTTCTGATCTAACATTTCGACCACCAATTTTTTCTGGATATCTATCAGGATCAATAGAATCTATTCTTTTTTCAGCCTCAGTTATATATCCCGCGATATCATCAACTTTTACAAGTACTTTTTCCAAGGTGGCGACTGCCGTTTGAAGACGATCTTCTGCTGATTTTTCAAGAAAATTTGTCTGACCTTTTTTTAGTCCAATAAGATCTGCATAAGGGTAAATCGCATCAATACTTACTGTAGTAGCTTTAAGAAGATAATCACCCGCTTCTACCGCATTTTTATAATCTTTTACTTGGGGAATAGAAGTAGCCCAATATATCAATTTGCTTTCATTTGCAAAATCTTGATACTGACTTTGAATTTTTGCAACTTCTTTCTTTACAAGATCTATATCATTTTTTTTGAAGACCTCACGCAAGGTTTTACCCGACGCAACAAGAATATCAGCTTTTGATTTTATTTTTAGAATTGGAACCACTACATTAAAATAACCTACCACTCCAATAACACAAACTATTACGAATAAAAAAGCTAAAATTCCAAAAAATATCTTCAAACCAGTTCGTTTTTTTCTACGCATATTTCATTATACAATATTTATCAGATTTATCAACAATGGTATTATAAATAAATTATACTGCACCTTGACCAGTCAACATAATTAATGGTGTCTTAAAAATGATCTGTAAATCCTTTAAAAAAGAAATGTGGAGAACATATTTTGCATCTATGGCAATCCTTTTATCAAAATTTATTTCAGATCGACCTGAAACCTGCCAAAGTCCTGTAACCCCAGGTTTCACAGATAATACAGTTTTTACCAATTGTTTTGTCTCAGGATATTTTTTTTGTTGATTTTCTAATTCATCAGGATAGTAAGCTCTAGGACCCACAATGCTCATATCTCCTTTAAGCACATTAAGAAGCTGAGGAATCTCATCAATTGAATGTTTTCTAATAAATTTACCAACTGGGGTAATACGTGGATCTTTTTTGAGTTTGTAACTTCCCTTTTTATACTCTTCAAATAACTGTTGTAACCGTGGATCGCTTCTTAATAAAAAATGAGCATTAATAATCATAGAACGGAATTTATACATCTTAAATTTTTTTCCATTTTGTCCTATTCTATCTGGAACATCTGCAAATACAGGACCTTTCGAGTCGATAATAATTGCAATGGCTGTTAATATACAAATTGGAGCAAATACAATCAATAAGATTAATGATAACAATATATCTAATATTCTTTTTGTACTTCTTTCGTATATTCCACCATAAAATAATTTTATTATTCGACTCATGTATATATTTCCCAAATAATTGTAATCACGTTAACTTTTCATGTACAGTTCCATTAAATCCTTCAACGAGTTTTTTAATTTTTCCTACAGATGTTTTACGAGATACCAATAATACATCCTCAGTATTCACTACTAATAAATCTTCTAAATCAATTCCTACAACCAACTTCCCATCTTGATAATTATATACAAGAGAGTCCTTACTATCCCTTAATAATACTTCACCTCGTGTAATATTATCTTCTCTTTTCTCTTCAAGAGCTTCCTTTAACGCTTCCCATGCTCCTACATCAGACCATCCAATATCGTCAGCTATCACATAAGCATAGTTTGGATCCAACTGTTCAAGAACTGCATTATCAAAATTTATCTCAGGCATTTCTTTATAGTAAATATTTAGTCTGTCTTGAAGTGAAGAATTGTTACTTTCGCTAATAATTTTTTCTGCGATCTGATATATTTCTGGAGAATATTTTTTGTATATTGAGCAAATAAATGCTGGAGTTGTAACAAAATATCCAATATTCCAACAATATTTACTATCATTAAAATATTGGAGAGCGATTGCTTTATCTGGCTTATATTTGAACCCTCTGAATGCCTTAAATGAAACATCGCCAATTCGTTGTATCTCTACACCTGTCTCTATCCATCCAAGATTCTCTGAAGCAAATCGCGGTCTATGACCTATAAAAACTATTTTATTTTTTTCTGTTTCTGCAATTTGTCCAGCAATAGTAACTATATGTTTAAATTTCTCCTCTTCTTTAACCAAATGATCACTCCAAAGTATAATAACTGCCTCACCCGGAAATTTTTTTGCTAGATAGGCCATTACATAAGCTACTGCCGGTCCAACATCTCTTTTACATGGCTCCCCCATAATATTCTCCTTTGGAATTTCCGAGAGTTGTTGAGCAACTAACTCTACATATGCAATTCCTGTAGATATAAAAATATCCTCAGGTTTAAAATCGGGGTAAAGTCGTTCAACTGCTAATTGTAATGTTGATTTATTTCCAATAATTTTTTCAAATTGTTTTGGGGATTTTTTACGAGACAAAGGCCACAATCGAGTCCCAACTCCACCAGCAAATATGACTGCTTTCATACTAATATATTGTATTTATAATTTTTGTTCATCATCAGCATAAACATATGAATCCAATACTCTCAAAAATTCAAGCGCACTAAAATTAATTAAATGATTTTTTATACGCTCATCATTAACACTCAGATTGTATGATATTGTGGAAGATCTTTCAAGTGCGTCTCGAATTGATGAAACTGTTTGAGATTCAAAAAGTTCGCCAGATATGCCTTCAATTATTGTTTCAGATGTTCCACTATATCTATATGATAATACAGGAGTACCACATGCTTGAGATTCTAGTGATGTATAACCAAATTCTTCTTCCTGTGGCATTAATAAAAATTTTGCTGATTGATATAATGTTGCCAATTCAATATCCGTTACGTTCTGTATAAATTGAATATTTGATTTTGCAATTTTTTGCAACTTTTTAAGCTGAGTTCCATTTCCCACTATTATAAGTTTTTTGTCTCCTATTTGATTAAACGTACTAATGAGGAGATCAACACGCTTATATGGTTCTATACGACCAACATATAAATAATATTGTTTAGAGTCTAAATCAAATTTCCGAATATTAATATAACCATCTTTCAATAATCCTTGCCAGTAAAAGTAATCAAATGGGGGATATAATACGTCGGATTGACGATTATAATACTTTCTACATCTATTTGATACCAAATTAGATTCACTAATCAATACATCAGGTCTTTGTGCTATAACATAGTCATACGTTCGCAATGATTGAGAAATAGGTTCAGAAAATATCTTTAAAAGACCATCTTTAATATATTCATTTTGCAATCCCCACAAATATCTCGGAGGCGTTAATAGGTAACAAATATGTCTTGTTGAAGGATGAGTTATGACGCCCTTCGCAAAAGCCGACGTAATTGAGATAACAACATCATACTCTTGAAAATTGAAAGCCTCAAATGCAAACGGATTTAATATTAAAGAAAAGTTGCGATTTTTCTTAATAAAGTTCGGAAATTTCTGGATAAAACTAGTTTTTATATTAAATTTTTGAGACCATACTGCGCTCTTCGAATTTGCATAAGAAGTAAATAAATCAGCATTTGGATAATGATCTAATACATAGCATAACAATCGTTCGACTCCGCCCCATTTATCCACCCAATCATATACAATCGCAATTTTTTTAGGCATATTTTAACTATTATTTAGTAAAGTAGAATACATACTGTGAATTTTCTGAGTCATTTTTTCAAATGAGCATTCTTGTTTTAACTCGGGCAGTATCAAAGAACTCGGATGCTTTTCAACTTTTTCTAAAATTTGTTGCAAATCCTTTTTTATGTGTGGATCAAAGGATATATATGACTCTCCTAACAACTCTTTAAAAACAGGAATATTCGACGCAATAATTGGAATCTTAAAAAAAGAAGCCTCTATCACTGGCAACCCCAATCCCTCTGAAAATGAAGGGTAAATCAAAGCTTTTGCATACCTATAATATCTCGATAATTCTTCATTTGAAATATCAGCTCGAAATAGCACCTTATTTTGAATTCCCAAATCAGAAACTCGTTTCTTCAATTTACTCATAAACTCATTGCCCGGACCAACTAATACTAATTTTGATTTAATATGAGATAAAAAATATGAATCAACCAAATAATCAACGTTTTTATGAGGATAAAAATTACCTACATATAAATAATAATCTGATTCGAGATTATTATCCAAGCTTTGTGATTCGACTAATTCATGATTAATTCCTTCGTAGGTTACAATAATTTTATTTGCGTTAATATCAGGATATTCGTCTAATATCTGTCTCTTAGTATAATCTGTGGGTGTAAAAATCATTAATGAGCTATGCGACTCTTTAAAAAAAACATATCTCAAAACAAAATATTTTATGTTATATATGAGTTTGTTTTTTGTTGATGCTTTACCAGTTCTAAATTTTAATGGAGTTAAATCATGAATAGTTGCAACAAACGGACGATTATATAAGATTGGATAACTATAATAAGTAAAATGCATTAAATCAATATTATCTTTTTGAATTAAAAAATAAAATGATATTTGTTCATCAAATGAATGCCATCGCGAACGAGTAGTACGAAAAGTAAAATGAGGATTCTCAATTTGAATTCTTGAAACATCCTCTTCTAACACATAAATTACATACTCAAAGTATGAGTTGTTACATTTTTGAAGATTATGCAGGAAATTTCTTATATACACACCCACACCTGTTTGAAAATATAATCTTGCATCAATGCCTATTCGTTTCATGAAAATCTATACTTTAGATCAATAAATAAGAAAACAATATATCGTATAAATGAAGGATATCTGGATTTATAATGTTTGTCAAAGAATATTTTCATTGCATCATAAAAATATCCCTTTGTTTTTTTAGAGATCAAACTGTCTTTTATTTTTATTCCACTTGAATACTTCAGATGTAGCACTTGATATTTAGGAAAGTAAATAATCGAATACCCTAATTCTTTTATACGAAACGACATGTCAAGATCCTCTCCATACATAAAAAACGTTTCATCAAATCCATTTATTGCATCCATTATCGACTTTCTAGTTAAATAAAAAGCACCTGTAGGAGAGTCAACCTCATGAATCCTATTGAGATCCTTATCTACTAAATGATATCCGCCAAATATTCTTTTAAAATATGGGATATTTTTAAACAATTGCTCCAATTTAAAATAATAACAAAAAGAATTCCAAACAGTCGGGAATCCCCTATGTGATGCAGGATCGATTGTACCAGAAGGCAAATTTACTCTTACCGTTAAGGCTCCAACATTAATATTCTTTTCAAAATATTCAAGCAATACCTTAAAATTCATATCATCAACGATGATATCAGAATTTAAAAATAAAATATATTTACCTTTCGAAGATAATAAACCTATATTATTTCCTTTTGGATATCCAGTATTTTGATCGAGTAATATTAATTGAAGAGTACAATTAGATAAATAAAGATTCCTCTTAAGCCCTTGCAACATCTCAACAGATTTATCTTTTGATCCATTATCAACAACTATAACCTCACATGATAATTTCCCTTGTAATGATAGTGCTTTATACAGTGAACAAAGACATCTTTCAGTTACATCTGACGTATTATAAGAGAGAATAATGATCGATAAATCAACCATATGTAACGTAATCGTAATACAACACCAGATTAACGTTTTGGTGATTGTTTTTGTCGACGAGCTTTACCACCCTTACCTACTTTTCGTCGCTCACGGGTACGAGGATCTCGTGTTAACAAACCCTGTTCTTTTAATGCTGGTCTATACGCTTCTTTATCTGTTGCATTTAATGCGCGAGCTAATCCATTCACAATTGCTTCAAGTTGTCCGTATTTACCTCCACCAGCTAATACAATAGATACTACAAATCTACCTATATTATTGGTGATTTCTAATGGGTACAAAAATCTCTTCTGTTCTGATGCTAATGAAAACATAGTTTCATATGGCTTACCATTTACAATAATACTTCCAACTTTTACTTTTTCTCCTTTAACTACTATACTTTTTTCTGGTTCTCCGATATATAAACGTACTCTTGCAACAGCTTCTTTACGTCTACCAACGCCTTCATAATATTGTAGATCTTTTGTTTTTTTGGCCATATGTTTCAATTATTTTAACTTATCTGAATAAGGATGAATATCATCCGCATAAATATGTAATCTAGCTAATCTTCTATCTCTCAATTTATTCTTTGGCAACATTCCAGATACCGCTTGTCTAATTATCTCTGATGGATTTTTTTGCTGTAATTTTTCAAAAGTTGTTACTTTCAATCCTCCTGGATAACCAGAAAAACTATCGTAAGTCTTAACTAATCTTTTATTACCAGTAACTTCAACTAATTTTGCGTTGATGACAACGATATTATCGCCTATATCAAGATATTCTACATAATTAGTCTTATTCTTTCCCTCTAATAGAATTGCAATTTTATTTGCTACTCTACCTAAAATTTGATTCTTAGCATCTACTATATGCCATTTTCTATCTATATTTTTTGACGATTCTGGTGTTGTTGTTTGAGTTATTTTAACCATAATTATTTTAAAATTTGTTTTTCTTCAGAAACTTTTGTGTCAACCACTTCTTTTTTTCTTGTTTGTAAAGATTGATTTAACTCTAATTTCATCATAACAGTTCCATCTGACATTCTAGCATACAGTCTCTTAGAGTTTACATGTCCTCCAACTCTAGTATAATTTTCACCTTTTATCTTATTAATGATCGAAACTATAAGATCTTTATTTGCCAACTCCCTCATTGCTGTATTAAGTTTAGCAGTAGAATCTTTGAGTAGCACACTAATTAACTTATCTGTATACATTTTAATTTTTTTTGCTTTACTCTCTGTTGTTGTTATATATCCATTCTGTAACAAATTTGTAGCAAGCTTTCTCGTCATCATCTGCGACGCATCTTGCCCTTTTTTAAATTTTATTTTCTTTTGTCTATGTTTCATATCTTTACAAAATTAACTATTATTTCAACTCAATACTCATTTTTTTTAATTCTTCTTCAATAAGATCGATAGATTTTCTACCTACTCCTTTTAATCCGACCAATTTATCTCTTCCTCTTTTTATTAAGTCTGCGACAGTTTCAATATTTTCTCTTAATAAAGCATTTATCACTCTCGATGGTAGATTTAATTCATCAATAATTATATCGTCTAACTTAGAAGTCATATCTTCCTCAACCTTTTCCAGACTTGCATTTGTAACTGTGATTTGATTTAATGCATCATTTCCTGATTGAAGATAACCAAAATAACTGCTTATAATTCCTGCTGATTCTTTTACTGCGTTTATTGGTGAAATACTTCCATCTGTCCAAACTTCCATAATAAGTCTATCAAAATTTGATTTGCTTCCAACTCTTGCTTGTTCAACTTGGAAATTCACTTTTTTAACAGGACTAAAAGATGAATCCACTGTAATATAGTCAGTATGGTCGCCTTCTTTTTCTTCTGTAGAAACATACCCATATCCCGTTTCAACAATCGCATCAATGTGTAAAACTGCTTTACTTTCAGTAAGCTCACAAATATATACATCACCATTTACCACCTTCACTTCTCCTTCTATATCGCGACCATATATCTTGCTAGCACCAGTCTTCGATAATTTTATATGGAACTCTCCATCAGCTGGAACCTCAAACTTTAACTGTTTAAGATTGAGAACGATATCGAGTACCGATTCTTTTACACCCTTAACGGTAGAAAAAAGATGCGAAACTCCGTCTATTTTTACATACCCAATAGCTGCACCTCTTAATGAAGATAGTAGTGTTCTTCTTAATGCATTTCCTAGACTTTGACCAAAACTAGAATGGAGTGGTTCAAGTACTATTTTTGCATAATCTAGATTCTCTACTTCAATTTTTGTAGAAAAATTTGGTTGTATCATAAGGTATGTATAAATTAGATTTTAGAATCTTATTGAACTATTAAATATATCATCTTGAATAAAATTCGATGACTAACCTCATATTTATCTGCTTTTCAATACTTTCACTCTCAGGAACGGTAATAATCTTACCAACAGTGCCTTTTCGCTCTAACCATGTTGGTGTTAACATATCAACACGAGCTAACGAACTTGCAACAACGGGCAACTTAGCATCTTCCTCATTTTTCAAGTTTACTATTTCACCTGCTCTTACTTGATATGAGGCAATGTTTACTACTTTACCATCCACTTTAATATGATTGTGAGATACGAGTTGTCGAGCAGCCGCTCTTGTTGGTGCAAAACCTAATCGAAATATCACATTATCAAGTCGAGATTCAAGAAATTGTGCTAAAAAAACTCCAGTATTTCCCGGTTTTTTCTTTGCTCCAATAAAATAATTTTTCAATTGTTTCTCGCTTACTCCAAAAATATATCTTAACTTTTGCTTCTCACGTAATTGTTTACCATGCTCTGAAACCTTTCGTCTACCTCTTGTGCTATGCTGACCCGGATCAATATTTATCCTTTTTAACATGGATGCATGTGATTTACTACCCGGTGTTTTTAACCCAAGATCTGTTTTTTCTCTACGTGCTAATCTGTTGCGTGGACCTGTGTATCTCATATTGATTAAACTCTTCTAATTTTTGGTGGCCTTACACCATTATGTGGAATAGGCGTAACATCCACAATACTTTCAATATCTAATTCCGAACCTTTAAATGCTCTTAAAGATGCTTCTCTACCCGGACCAATTCCTTTTACAAATATATCTATTCTTCTCAACCCATTATTTTCTATAGCTTTTTTGATTCCTGCCTCTGTTGCTACAGTAGCAGCATACGGAGTTGATTTTCTAGTACCACTAAAACCAAACATTCCACATGATGATACCACAATAGGCGATCCTGATTCATCTGTAAAAGTTATTAATGTGTTATTAAAGGTAGCAACTATATATGCTTTACCTTTTTCCACTATTCGTTGATTTTGTTTCTTTTTCATAATATTTATTTAGTAGCAACTTGTGTTTTATTTTGCTCAAGCTTTGCCCACACTTCTTTCTTTAATGCACCTACTGTTTTTCGTTTACCTCTTTTTGTACGTCCATTTGATTTTGTTCTCTGACCGCGTACAGGTAAACCTCTCATGTGTCTAATACCCCTAAAACAATTAATATCTCTTAATCGTTTTATATCATCAGTAATATCTTCTCTTAGCTCACCCTCAATCTTATATACTTTATCTATAACCTGAACAAGTTTCTTTAACTCATCTTCAGATAGAGTCTTAACTCTCTTCGAACTATCAATATTAGCAGATAATAATATTTTGTTTGCATTTGACCAACCTATACCATAAAGTATAGTCAAAGCATAGTCTATACGTTTATCATCTGGCAATACCACACCGAGTAATCTTACCATACGTTTTAAATAAAGTAAATAAATAATTATCCTTGTCTTTGTATATGCTTCTTATTAGAACATATAATATATAGTCTGCCTTTACGTTTTACCATCTTACATTTAGAACATTTTGTTTTAATAGATGACTGTACTCTCATAATTATACTCTATAAATTATACGACCTCTTTCAAGGTCATAAGGTGTAATCTCAACCTTAACTTTATCACCTGGTAATATTTTAATATAATTCTTACGCATTTTACCAGATAAATAACACAAAATTATCTTATCATTTTCTTTAAGTTTAACCTTAAACAAAGTATTAGGTAAATTCTCAATGACTTCACCTTCAAAAATTACAACGTTATCTTTCATAAGCTACTAATTATAGCACAATTCTACGTTAAAACAAACACCTTTTTATCCAGTACAGCAATAGTCTTTTCAAAACAGGCTGAAATACTACCATCACTAGTAATTATAGACCAATTATTACCTATTTCATAGGCAATTTCTTCTGTACTCATAGAATATATAATTTCAATAGCTACAACAAGTCCTGATTTTATCTTATGAGTTTTTGTTACAGCCTTTTCCAAAAACCCCGGAATAAATGGATCTTCATGTAATTCTTTGCCTATACCATGTCCTGTCAACTCTCTTAATATTTTATATCCATTTTTCTCAATTTCAGTTTGAATAACCTGTGAAATCTCCCCAGTATATCCATCTTCTTTGACAACTTGAATTGCTTTTTCTAAAGTTTGTTTTCCAATCTCCAAAAATTTTTTAATCTCATTTGTTGCTTTACCACCAATAACTACCGTCGTTGCATAATCAGTGTGATAACCTTTATAGAATACACCAATATCTATAGTAAGAACATCTCCGAGCTCTAATATTCTGTCTGAAGGAGGTGTATGAACAATTTGCTCATTAATAGGCAAGCAAGTTGTCCACTTATATCCCTTTACCTGTGTAAAAGACGGCTGAGCTCCTTTTTTAATAATGATATCATATGCTTTTGCATCTACTACATTTGTTGTAATTCCTTGTTTAACGAAAGGCAATAATTCTTCTACAACCTCACGTAATATTTTACCACCTTCCGTCATAATTTCTATTTCTTTTTTTGTCTTGAGATGTATCATACTTAAAACAACGAATAGTATATAGTTCTATATACCATATCTAACTTATCATGAAATTCATCTAATGAAAAATTATTCTTTACCAAAAAATCAGCAAATGCTATTGGTGCACCTTTATTTAGTTTAATTAATTCGTCTATATCACGATCCTCTCCATATAATTTCGAACGATGAACTCTTTCCGAAATACGTTTATATCTTAAGTGCTTATCCGCATAAATAGCAAGTAAATATATACTTACATCAGCAAATTTTTCTTTTAAATACGTGTACTCTTCCCATGAATATAATCCTTCTATAACAATTGTTTGATTTTCTTTAAATTTATCTTTAATCTCATCTTCCGATAGTATTGCCATCGCTGCCATTCCATGTTTCTCTCTAAATTCTTCACGAACCTTCTTATGCAATACTTGAGTATGTTCCAATTTCAATTTATCGATATAATTATTTACAATTCGACTAAACGACACTATAGCTAAGCCCTTTTCCGCAAGATAATGAGACGCCTCTGTCTTACCTGAACCAGAAAGACCAACTACTCCAATAATTATTTTATGCTCCTGTTTCCAATCATGAATTTTGTTCTTTATTACCTGCTTACCGAGTGATTTTAATATTTCTTCATTAACCTCTTCTATAACTCTTGTTCCCTCCAATGTTACTAACTTATCTTCCTTACCATAAAAATTTATTACTGGTTCAGTAAACTTATGGAATATCTCAACACGTCTACGAATAGCCTCTATAGTATCATCATCTCGATCATCATGTCTATATGCCAATCTCCACAATGCTTCTTTATCAGGAATCTCTAAATAAACTACTTTATCAATTGGATTTTCAAATTTTTTTGCTTGAATAACAGTTCTCGGAAATCCATCTAATATATACCCCCTTGAATATTCTCTTCTAGACAAATATTCATTTACAATCTCTATTGTATTGTTATCATTTATTAAATGTCCAGCTGTTATAACCTCTTTTACATATCTTCCTAATTTCGTCTTTTCTTTTGCAATCTCTCTAAAGATGTGCCCTGTTGATAAATACGGTATCCTAAACTGCTTGGAAAGTAAATTACCTTGCGTAGATTTACCAGCTCCTGGCATTCCAATCAATATAATATTCATGATTTGATAAACTAATCAAGCTTCTTACGCTCTTTATGAGGCACATGCTTTTGACACTTATTACAATATTTACTCTGCTTTAAAGATGCAGTATTTAATTTACTTTTTGAGATTACATAATTTTGTTTATTACATACCTCACAAACCAATCCCAAAAGTGCTCTCAAGTTTTTTTTAGCCATATTCGTAGATTAATTCTTAATTAATTTTTAAGTTATTTTACAAATTTATCATAACTTCGCATAACTAATTGTGCTTCTATATTTTTAAAGGTTTCCAATACAACAGAAACAACTATAAGTATGCTTGTTCCTCCAATAACTAGATTTGGCAAACCAGTTAACAAAGCAACCAAAGCTGGAAGTATAGCTATTATACCAAGGAAAATAGCTCCAAACGTAGTAATTTTATACAAAACTTTCTGAAGATATGACTGTGTAGCAACTCCTGGTCTTATGCCAGGAATAAAACCACCATGTTTTTGAATTTCACTTGAAATTTTTTGAGGATTAAATACAACAATAGTATAAAAAAAAGTAAATCCAACAACTAAAAAGAAGTATAAAAAGTTATATACGAAACCGTTTGGTTGAAACGTACGTGCCAAAAAGGTTGCAAATCCTGCAACAATTGAATTACTCGAATACTGTAAAAAATTACCTATTAACTGTGGAAACAAAACAAATGAAACCGCAAAAATAATGGGGATAACACCTGCTTGATTTAATTTTAATGGTAAGAAATTAGATGCAGCTTGATACATTTTATTCCCTTTAACACGTTTTGCATAGTACACTGGTATTCTTCTTACAGCCTGATTAATAAATACAACTCCTGCGATAACGAGAAGAGAAATCGCAACAAGTATAATATAACTAAAAATTTGTTCCTGATTCATTGTAGTAGCAGTTTGAGTGATCATAACATGCAACCGACCTGCGATACCCGCAAAAATAAGTAATGAAATTCCATTTCCCAATCCAAACTCTGACACTAATTCACCAAACCACATAAGAATATATGTTCCTGCAACTAATGTAAGAATAAAAGATATGAATGCGAGAGGCGATAAATTACCTATTATTAACTCTTTTTTTAGTAAAAGAAATATTCCAACGGACTGAATGACTGTTAATGGTAGGGTGATTATTCTGGTATATTGATTAATTTTAAATCTACCATACTCACCTTCTTTTGTAAGAGATTCTAATTGAGGAACAACAATCGTAAGAAGTTGTATTATTATAGAAGCGTTAATATATGGATTTAATCCAAGCGCCATCACGGAAAAATTAAGTAGTGTGCCTCCTGAAAAAATATCTAATAATGATAAAAATTGACTCTGACTAAACAAAGTTTTGAGCTTGACTAAATCAATTGCAGACACTGGAAGAAAAGCAAATATTCGAAATACTAAAAATATAAACAATGTAAAATATGTCTTTCGTTTTAATTCCTTATCTTTTACAAGAAGCTGGAGTTTTTGCAAAACATCTTTCATACGTGTTCAACTTTCCCGCCTGCTGATTCAATAGCAGTTTTTGCAGACTGTGTTGTTGCTAATTTCACAGTGATTTTTTTAGTAACTTCACCATTAAAAACTATCTTTACTACTGTTTTGATAGAATCAATAATTTTCAAATCAACAATTTTTTGAATATCTATTACTTCACCATCTGAAAAATCATTCAACTGAGTTGTCTGTATCAAAAAAGCAACCGGCTGATAGCTTCTATTTCTTCCTCTACCTCTTAATAGTGGAAATCTCTTTACCAGTCTACCTTGACCGCCCTCAAAATGCAAAGGTATGTTTTCACGTGCTTTTTGATGTCTTGTAGTACCTCTTGTTGATTTAGCACCTTTACCTGAACCCAATCCTCTTCCTAATCGTTTTTTTCCTTTACTTACTATTTGTGGCAAATTTGATAATTCCATATAAAAAAATAAATCCTAACTTCTCTTCTTCAACTTTTTTAATGCATTCATAACAGCATACGTATTTAATATTTGATTTCTACTTCCAATCACCTTACCTGAAGCATTATACACTCCTGCCAAATCTAATAAAACTCTCGCTACGCCACCAACTTTTAATCCAGTTCCCGTAGGAGCAGGTTTTAACAATAATTTAGCCGCTTTATATGTATACATTATTTCATGTGGTAATGATTCTTTAAATACAGGAATATCAATCATTCGTTTCTTTGCCTGTGTAATCGCTTTTTGTATTGCTGGTGGCACTTCTAATCCTCTTCCAAGTCCAACTCCTACTTTTCCTTTTCCATCACCAACTGCAACTAATGCAGAGAATGTAACATAGTTTCCTCCTGTTGTTTTCTTAGTAACACGTCTTATAAGCAAAACTCTCTCATCCATCTTATCTGCTCCTTCAACATTTTTATATACTGCCATACCTTCTATTATAAATTATAAACCATCTTTATCTTATACTTGTATCCCACCTTCTCGCAAACCTTCTGCCAATTGTTTGACTCTACCATTATATGAATACATACTCCTATCAAATACTACTTGTTTTATATTTACACCTAACAATTTTTTTGCTAAATGAATCCCCACCTCTTTTGCAATAATAGATTTAGTTTTTTTATCTTCCTTATTTTCAATATTAAGACTTGATGAAGACATTAATGTTTTTCTCAGTGTATCATCAATTACTTGAGCATATATATATTTACTCGATCGAAATATATTTACTCTTGGACGATCTGTAGTTCCAAACATCTTCCTACTAACTCTTGATTTACGCCTATTTGTACGACTTATATTTACATCTTTCATAGTTATTACGCTGTTTTAGCCTTTTTACCTGGCTTAATTCTAACTTTTTCTCCTTCATATCGTACACCTTTTCCTTTATAAACATCGGGTTTTCTTAAAATCTTTATTTGATGAGCTACTTGTCCAACTAATTGTTTATCTGCTCCAGCTACTATTACTTTATTATTTCCCTCAACCATGAACTTAACTCCACCAACTTTGTTAAAAATCACTGGATGTGAATATCCCAACTTGAAAAATAAGTTATCTCCATCCATTTTTACATTAAATCCGGTACCTACTACTTCGAGTCTCTTCTCCCATGCTTTCTCAACCCCTACTACAGCATTTGAAATTAAACTTCTAAATAATCCATGCTTTGCCTTTGTATCTTTGTTTTCTGTTTTTCTTTCCACATTCAAAATTCCGTTATCAATTTTTACTATAATACTACTTGGTAACTCAATAGTAATAATACCATTTTTACCCTCTATAGATATCATATTTTGTTGTATATCCACTTTTACTGTACCTGGAACCTGAACTGGTTTTTGCCCTATCTTAGACATACTTACCTGATATGAAATAATAATTCGCCACCCGTTTTACTCTTTTTTGCTTCAATATGTGTTAATAACCCATTTGGAGTCGATATAACAGCATAACCCAACCCTTCATGCATCTTTTCAATTTCTTTTACTGTTACATAATATCTTCTTCCTGGTTTTGAAAATATTTTTACGTCAGTAACACCCTTATTTCTTCCTTCATATGCCAATTCTATAACAAACTTTTTATCTACACCTTCACCTGTTATATTATACGATTTTACAAAATGAAGTGATAACAATTTTTTTAACACCTCTTCTCTAAAAAGAGAATATGGTGATTCGATTATTGCCTTGCCAGACATGCAACCGTTTTTTATTCTGATAACTAAATCTGATATTGAATGTACCATATGATTATGTCTTTTCTGTAACTCTCTTAGTAACTTTTCCATGACCTCTGAATAGTCTTGTAGGAGCAAACTCTCCCAATCTATGTCCTACCATAGATTCGTTAATATACACATCAATAAACTTACGTCCATTATGCACGGCTACAGTCTGACCTACAAACTCAGGTGCTATCTGCGAAGCACGAGCCCATGTCTTTACTGCTACAATTGATTTTAATTTTTTTTGTGTAATTACTTTTTCAAATAATTTCGGATCTATATACGGTCCTTTTTTCAGTGATCTAGCCATAAATTACCAAGAAATTTTTCTAACTCCCGGAATCTGTCCCTGCAATGCTTTTTCTCTAAAACAAATTCGGCACAATCCAAAACGACGAATGTATCCTCTTGATCTTCCACACAAAGGACACCTATTTACATTACGCACACTAAATTTCTGCGCTTTTTGAAACTTTATTTCATCGGATTTTTTTGCCATGACTTATAAAACAAATATTAATTCTTCTTAAATGCAATACCAATTAACTCAAATAATTTTCTACCTTTTGCGTTATCCTTAGCATTCGTAACAATTGTAACTTCAAGACCTCTCGATTTGTCTATCTTATCAAATTCGATCTCTGGAAAAATAGTTTGCTCAGTAAATCCTATACTTAGATTACCATGACTATCAACACAACTATCTGCTATTCCTCTAAAATCCTTTAATCTTGGAATAACGATGGTTATAAGTTTCTCAAGAAAATATTGCATTTTTTTTCCTCTTAACGTTACTTTAACACCGATAGGCCAACCTTTTCTGATTTTAAAAGCTGATATTGATTTTCTAGCTTTTGTAATAACCGGCTTTTGACCAGTAATCAGCGTTATCTGATCGACAACATTTGGTATAGCATTTTTATTAGTAACTGATTCACCAACACCAACATTAACAACTACCTTACATATTTTTGGTACAGCCATCGGATTGCTTATATTAAGACTTGACATTAATTGATTTGTTATTTCGGTTGTATTTGAAATTTCGATAGCCATATTATTAAATCTTATTTACTAACTTGCTTTGACTTTTTTTCAGATTTTTTTTCTGTTTTGTCTATTTTAACATTTTCTTCAGCTTTTTCCACTGCATTACTTAATTTTACTTTGCAAGCTAAAATTGGTCTTGGTAATTCCACAACTCCTCCTTGTGGCATTTGTTCACTTTTCTTCACATGCTTTTTATATATATTTATTCCCTGTATCAATACTTTACGAGATTTTTTATACACTCTATCTATAACACCATCTCTTCCCTTGTCTTTACCTGTAATAATTGTTACTTTATCTCCTTTTTTAAGTTTCATATTAATAAATTTCCTCAGCCAAACTTGCAATCTTATTAAATCCTTTATCCTTTAATTCTTTTGCAACTGGTCCAAATATTCTTGTTCCTTTTGGATCTTTTACTTCTTTTCCTTGTAATACTACACAAGCATTATCATCAAAACGGATGTAACTTCCATCAATTCTCTGTCTTTCTTTTCTTGATCTAACTATAACTGCATATACTACCTCACCCTTCTTTACTTGGCCAAAAGGAGCAGCTTCTTTAACTACACCTGTGATAACCTCACCTATGTAACCTAATTTCCTATTTCCTTTCATAGGAATACCTACCATCATGAGCTTTTTTGCTCCAGTATTATCAGCTACAGTTAATATTGATCTAAGTTGCAACATATATTTTTATACAATTTTTTCTACGACAATAAATGACTTTGTTTTTGACATTGGCTTTGTTTCTATTATCTTTACTTTATCACCAACCTCTACATTATTTTTATCATTATGAGCTAAATATTTTTTACTTTTTGTTATAACTTTTCTATACAATGCATGTCGAAATTTTCTAACTACGTCAACCACTATCGTATTTTGCATCTTATTCGAAACCACTGTACCAATAAAAGTTTTATTCATAGTTTTTTAAAATTAATTATCTGATTTTCTATTCTCAATCTCTTTCTTTTCACTAACACTCGTCATAATCGATGCTAATTGCTTCTTCAAATTAGTTATCAAATTTGTATTTTTTTGAGGATTTACTTTTACTTCTAATACCAATTTTTGAATTTCATCATTTATCTTTTTGATACTTATACGTAATTCTTTAATATCTAAATTTTTATAATCTAATTTTGCTTTTTTCATGATGTCTTTTGCGTAACTTTAGTATTAACAGATAATTTCGATGCTACATGTTCTAAAACTTTTTTAGCATCTTCCTCTTTTAAACCGTCTATTTCAAAAAGAATTTTTCCCGGTACGACTGACGCCACAAAACATTGAACATCTCCCTTACCAGCTCCCATTGTAACCTCTGGAGGTTTCTTTGTAAATGGCTTATCTGGAAATATTCGTATCCAAAATTTTCCTATTTTACGTGTTGCTCTTGCTAATACTACTCTTGCAGCCTCAATTTCTCTATCTTTTATCCAACCAGCTTCTAATGTTTTAAGTCCGAGACTTCCAAAACTTATATACTGACCTTTTACAGCTATTTTTCTCCATGTTCCTCTAAACTGCTTTCGATATTTTTGTCTTTTAGGTGATAACATATTTATTTACAAATCCATACCTTAACTCCAATGTAACCTGATTTAGTCAGAGCCGGATATTTCGCAAAACCTACTTCTTCTCTTATTGTTGATGTTGGAATAGTTCCTTGAAAATACTTTTCTCTTCTTGATATTTCTGCTCCAGCAATTCTTCCTCCCAATTGGATCTTAACTCCTTTTGCTCCCGCTTCCATAACTCTATTCATAGTATTATGAACAACCGCTCTATGTGGAAATCCTCTAACTAATTTATCTGCAACTGTTTGAGCGACATAATATGCACTTATATAAGGCCTTTTAACAGGCTCTATTTTTAAATCTATCTTTAATTCTTTCGTTTTTGCTGTAGGTTGTTTTATTGCTAATATTTGCTTCTTTACATCCTCTAATCCTTTTCCTCCCCGACCAATAATCATACCAGGTTTAACGGAATATATGATGACAGTAACTTTATTAATTGCCCTCTCAATATCCACCTGAGTAACTGACGCATATGCGTATTTCTTTAATAAACTTTCTCTCATTCTAATATCTGCAACAACACTATCTTTAAATAGTCGTTTATCAGAGAAATACCAACGTGAATCCCAATTAAACACTATACCTAATCTGAGTCCGTGAGGATGTACTTTTTGTCCCATATTTATTTAGTTTTTTTCGCTTTTGGCGAACTTTTTGATACTGATGATTTTCTACTAACTTCTTTTTTAACCACTTCTATTTTAGATTCATCCTTTTTTACTTTTACTTCTTTAACTTTTTCAACTTCGCTAATTTGTTTCTTCTCCAATACAGAATTCTTTTCATCTTCTACTATAACCATCTTAATATGTGAAAACCTCTTCATATATGGTTTTGCAGTTCCTCGTGATCCCGGATTAAATCTTTTAAGTTTAGGACCTTCTTCAATTGTTAAAACCTTAAATTTTAACAAATTTTCACTAATTTTTAAAGTATTTTTTGCATTTGATATAGCTGACATTATACTCTTATAAAATATATTAGCAACTCTACCTGATCGATAATTCAAATGTTCCGCTGCTACTATAGGAGACATCTTTTTGACTGCATCTAATATAAATCTCATCTTTTTTGGTGAAACCTTTATGTTTTTTAAATATGTTGTTGATTCCATAGTTATGACCTTCTTTTAACAATAAACTTATTACTCCATAACTTTGTCTTTCTTGTCCTTTTTCCTCTTGCCATTTTACCCCATGGTGTTTTAGGTATCATACCTTCTCCCGTTCGTCCTTCTCCACCACCGTGAGGATGACTTCTTGGATTTTGAGCTACTCCTCTAACAGTAGGTCTTATACCCATTAATCTTTTTGTTCCAGCTTTTCGATGAATTCGATCCTTATGTATCACATTTCCTAACATTCCTACAGTTGCCCAACAATCTGCAAAAAATCTTCTTACTTCTCCTGAAGGCATCTTAACTTGTACGTATGTCTCATCTTTTGCTACTATTATACCTGCTGTACCCGCTCCTCTTATCATTTTTCCACCTTGTCCCGGATACATCTCTGCATTATGAATTTCAATACCTATTGGGATCATTCTCATTGGTAGGGCGTTTGCAACTTTAATTTCAGCAGTTTCAGACGAAATAATTAAGTCTCCTAGTTTACTATCTTTTGGTAACAATATATATCTCTTTTCTCCATCTTCATATTCAACTAAAGCTATATGTACATTTCTATTTGGATCATATTCAAAAGCAAGTATTCTCGCATCCATATCACGTTTATCTCTTTTAAAATCAATAGTTCTATAATATCTTTTTTGTCTTCCGCCTTGATGTCTAACAGAAATATGTCCCTTTGAATCTCTTCCAGAATGTTTCTTCAAAATTGTTATGAGCGATTTTTCAGGTTGTTTGTTTGATAATTTAAATTTCATATATATATCTATCAACTTATTACGCACTTGGAACTAAATCTATTTTTCCCTCTTTTAATTTAATATATGCAATCTTTTTATCTAATAATTGACGCGTTTTCATTTTTTTACCTACTTTTCGAATTTTTCCTTTTCTAACTACAACATTTATGTGTTGAACTTTTACCTTAAATAGTTTTTCTATCTCTTCAGAAATTTGATACTTATTAGCATTAATTATAACTTCAAATATATATACACTATCTTTAGTTAATCCTGATGCTTTTTCTGTCAATATTGGACTTTTAATTAAATATTTCATATCACTTATTCAAAAAGTGCGAACTAATAGCATTTACTGATCCTTCAATGAGTACAATTTTACTATACTTCATAATATCATAAGGATTAATCTGGTTAGCAGATACAACCGAAATATTTGGAATATTCTTGGCTGAAATATAAAATCCTGTTTGTTTGGCTTCTGGAATTACGAACAATACAGACTTATTTAAATCTACTGATTTCATAAATTGACCAACTTCTTTTGTTTTAGGTTTCATAGTTAACACGGACTTATCCAATCCGATTATACAATTCGATTGAGCTTTTATAGTTAACGCTGTTAACAATGCGTGAACTTTTTGCTTTTTATTCATTTTTAATTCAAAATCCTTTGATCTTGGTCCACCAGTGATTCCTCCACCAACAAATATAGGAGCTCTAATGTTACCATGTCTTGCATTACCAGTACCTTTCTGTTTATATATTTTTCTTGAAGATCCAACAACCTCTCCTCTTGTTTTTGTAGAAGCATTTCCTTGTCTTTGGTTAACTTGATAGACTCTAATAGCTTGCGTAAGTAGTGATTCATTAACTATTACAGAAAATATTTCTACTGGCATTTCCATTTCACTAACTACCTTACCACTAATATCATAAATATTAATACTAACGACTCCAGTATTCTCCTTAACTATTTTTTTTATTGTTGATGTTATTTTTTCTACTTTAGTATTCATACTATATATCAAACTGATTTCACTTCTACTATTCCTGATATAGCTCCTGGTACTAACCCCTTAACAACGAGCTTATTTACATACACTTCTATAATCTCTAAATTTCTTGTACATATTCTCTCATTACCCATTCGTCCTGCCATACGTTTTCCCTTAAACACTCTTCCCGGAGTAGTAGCTTGTCCTATTGATCCCGGAGCTCTTTCTCTATCAGATTGACCATGAGTTTTTGATCCACCCCTAAATCCGTGTCTTTTAACGACTCCTTGAAAACCTTTGCCTTTTGATTTTCCTGTTATATTTACCCTATCTCCAACCTTAAATATAATAGTTAAATCAATTTCTTGACCTACACTTACATTTCCTTCCCCCATTTTAAT
>JBAXPW010000001.1:0-49373 GCA_037132015.1 Candidatus Roizmanbacteria bacterium | reverse complement strand
AATTATTTAGTTTTGATATAGTTTGATGTATGACATTTTCATTTCGGTTTGACAAGTGTTATTAGTTGAAGGTTGAATAGTCATACAATTAAATTAAAATATTAATAATTTAAACTCTAATAATTTGTAATTCTTGAATGCTTTGAAGATTGAGGAGGATCATGACAAGGCGCTCAACTCCAATTGCGATTCCTGCAGTTTTTGGCATAGATTTGAGTATTGAGATAAATTCACGATCAGGAGGATGGTCGACTTTTCCTAATTCTTTACGAAGTACCTCTTCTTTCAAAAAACGTTGTTCCATATCATTCCAATCTACTCCTTCTTGTGCAGAATTACCACAGTTACCAATCTCTACACCATCAATATATATCTCAAGTCGTTCTGCAACTCCCTTTTCTGTATTAATCTGTGCAGTTGCACCAAGTTCCTTTGGATATTCATAAATGATCGTAGGTTTTCCATTTGTGCCGAGATGAGGCTCTACTTCTTGTGCATAGATCTGCGACCACATTTCAGAATAGGTGAAGCCATCAGTGGTATATCCTTTAATTTTTGCTTGATCTCTGAGAGAATGTTCATCCACTATATTTTTTATTCCTGCATGTTTATCGAACGCTTCTGTTACGGTGATTTTTTCCCAACCATCAAATGAGATGGTTTTATCATGAAAGGTAATTTCATTTTTATTGTATAAAAAGTGTGCGAGCGATTGAAAAAGAGCGAGCACATCTTCTGCTACTTCCATATAATCCGCATTTACCTTATACATTTCCAACATCATAAATTCTGGTGAGTGGCGTGTAGTATTTGGTTCGCTGTTTCTAAAATTTTTCTCAAGACTATAACAATTTCCAATTCCTTTTGCGATAAGACGTTTGAGAAATAATTCTGTTGAAGGAATAAGATACTGTTTTTGTTTATTTCCCATTGAAATAAATTGGGATTCATATACTTCAAGATATGATTCTGCGATAAGAACGGGTGATAAAAGAGGTGTCATAATTTTTGAATAGTTCATTGATTGGAGAATAAGATCAATCTGTGAAAGGATTTGTAGAAATTGTTTATGATGTGCGAGTTGATGTTCTAGGGTAGTGATAGTCATATTAAAATTGTTTAAATTCTATTTGTTCGCGGGTTACTTTTTCGTGAATCATGGTTGGACTTTCACTTTCTGGTAATAATCTAAGATGTATATAATAAACAATTGTCATCAAGACGGCAATCAGTGGAAGCCCAATAATCATACCGATAATACCACCTAAAATATTAGAAATGCCAACAATGAGAAGGGTAAGCCAAATGGGCAAATTGACTACTTTTCCTTGAATACGGGGAATGAGTATACTCATTGCAATCTGCTGAATAACAAAAGTAATGAGTGAGACTAATAACATCATATTTGTTCCCGATGGTAGTGCTGTTAAGAGTGCTAAAATCCAAGCGAGTACTCCTCCTAGAACAGGAATAAGCATGAGAATTGCAGTAACAATTCCAAGTATGAGCGCATAAGGCAATCCAATAGCAGAAAACCATATCCATGTAACAGCGCCAATAATACTACAGATGAGAACCTGTCCAATGAGATATTTTTTTAAAATAGAATCTGTGATATGCCCTATAATTCTGATATCGGTTCGGAAGCGTTCGGGTATGAGGTTCATACAGGTTTGTATGATACTTTCGGATTCAAATAAAAGAAAAAATATCCAGAATGGTAAAAATATAATTGATAAGACAAATGATGCGGCTGATGCCACTGTACCAAATGCAAATGTAGACGCTAATCCAACGGTATCTTGAATTTTTGTTAATCCAAAACGCACCACTTCATCAGGATTAAATTTAATTGGTATGAATTTTTGTGATTCTCTCAGATATCCTTCAAGTGTGGGAGCCGTATCGCTTAGTTGTGAAATAAGTCTATTTATTTGAGTGATAATCACTCCTCCAAGATTGGTAAAAAGTTGATAAATACATGTTATTATGATGATGTAAAATATCATTATCCCGATTGTTTTTCCCAAGGTGTGATTGACTTTATATCGTTTGAGATATTGCTCAATTATTTTTACAAATGGGTATCCTGCATATGCGAGAATTGCTCCAAAAATAAACCATGTCAATTGCGACCATGAAATATAAAATACATATATCAAAAATAGAATAAATGTTGCGTACAGGGCGAGGTTAAGCCATCGCTTTAGTTTGAGACTCATGGAGATAATTATACAGAGTCTAAAGTCTAAAGTCCAAAGTCAAAAGTTTCAAGTTACCTCACCCTATAATTCCCTCTCCTTTTTTGGGAGAGGGTTAGGGTGATGTAAAATAATTTACGCCTTTTTGAGAGCTAGTTTCAAATCTTGTATTAAATCTTCCTTATTTTCTATACCTACAGAGATGCGGAACAGACCATCTGTTAGCCCTATTTTTTCTCGTTCTATTTTTGGTATTGATCCATGAGTCATTGTTGCAGGATGATCTATGAGTGATTCAACTCCACCCAAACTTTCAGCTAATGGAAAGTAGTGGAGGCCTTGTATAAACTTTTGTACATCGTATTCTGGTTTTAATTCAACAGACAACATGCCTCCTGCAAATTTCATCTGTTTTTTTACTATAGCTCCTTGAGATCCTGTGAACAGACCTGGGTACCATACTTGTTTTACTTTAGGATGATTGACTAAAAAGTTTGCAATATATTTTCCATTTTCACAATGTCGAAGCATACGAAGTTCAAGAGTTCGGAGTCCTCGAAGCGTCAACCATGAATCAAAAGGTGATAGGATTGCGCCGATTGCATTTTGCAGAAATTTGAGTTGTTTGTATAATTCGGTATCAGAAAGCGTGAGAGCACCTCCTACTGAATCACTATGTCCGTTGATGTATTTTGTTGTTGAGTATGCGACGATATCTGCTCCAAGCGTGGCAGGCTGTTGTATAAATGGCGTGGCAAACGTATTATCGACTACAAGCAGTGCATTATATGAATGAACTAACGTTGCAAGTTCCTTTATGTCAGTAACTTTTAATAATGGATTTGTTGGAGTTTCGACCCATACAATTTTTACTGAATTTTTTTTGAGAACTTCTTCAGTTTTTTTTAGATCGGTAAGATCAACTATTTCATACCCTATCCCCTGTTTTCCTGCAACATTCACGATAAAGCGATAGGTTCCTCCGTATGCATCGGTTGAAAATAGAATGTTTTCTCCTGGTTTAAGAAGTGCGACTATGTTTGCAAGGGCGGATGATCCTGATGAATATGCTAATCCATATTTGTTCTCATCAAGTGCTGATATTGTTTCTTCGAGTAAAATACGAGTGGGATTTACAGTGCGTGAATAATCAAATCCCCCTTCGTTTCCAAACTCAAACGTTGTGGTAAGGTGTAATGGTGGAATAACTGCACCATCGTGTTTGTTTCTTTTGTAACCAGTGTGTAAAGTTTTTGTTGTAAAACCGCTCATAGGATTAAATAGGATTTAGCTATTCAGCTGTATAGCTGTTTAGCTTATTGATAATTTATAATTTACCTCACCCTTTGATTCCCTCTCCTTACTAAGGAGAGGGTTAGGGCGAGTTCTGTCTTTCATATTTCGCTTGCCCGCAGAATCGGAGGGTAATTTTTAGTGCGCATCCATTCATCATTAAAAACATCAGTGCGATAAGGAACTGCAGTATCAGGAAAAATCACAATGGCTTTATCTGTCTTTGTTAAAAGTCCTTGTTCGATAGCTTTCAATACTCCTACATACGATGCTCCTGATGATTGTCCTTGTAAAAATCCAAGAGCAGGTAATAATCTTGTCATTGCAAATCCTTCTGCGTCGCTTATTCTGATAAATGAATCAATGATATCGAAGTTGATATTTTTTGGTTGAATATCTTCGCCAAATCCTTGGATGTCATAGGAGTGTGCAAGATGTTGCACATCCTTTAGTTTTTTTCCTTCTTTGAGAAGATATAAAATACTGCCGATTGGATCAACTCCAATTATTTTTATATTTGGATTTTTTTGTTTGAGAAATTTCCCAATCCCAGAGATGGTTCCCCCTGTTCCTACTGTTGCGATGACTGCTGTTATTTCTCCGTTTGATTCTTCCCAAATTTGAGGACCCGTGTATAATTCATGTGCCTTACTATTAGACAAATTATCGTATTGTTGAGGAGTCCAAAAGTTTTGTTTTTGTGCGAGGTAATCTCGTATTGCATAATAGCTTCTCGGATCATCAAAATTGACTTTTGTAGGTGCGATGATGGTATGAGCTCCCATGTTTCTTAGACGTTCAATACGTTCCATACTAATTTTATCAGGGATTACCAGTATGAGTGGAAGGCCATAGAGTGAAGCAATGATTGCTAATCCAGCACCTGTATTTCCTGAGGTTGCTTCTACAATGGTTGTTGTTTCATCTATTTCTCTATTTTCAAGTGCATCTTCTATCATCTGTCGAGCTATCACATCTTTAATACTGAGACCATGATTGTATGTTACATCAAGTGTGGATAATGATTCTATTTTTCCATCAAGATAAGGATCAAAAATAGCTGAACTATTTGATTGGTGAACTGGTACGAGTGGAATACTTCCAATGGTGGTTATTATATTTTTTTGTTCAGGATTTTTTTGTGGTTTTTTTATATTTTTTATAAATATATCTAACTCTCTGTGTAATTCATCAACTGAACTAAATTGTGTTGTATCTAAGGAAAGTCCAAAAGTAATTTTTTCTTGTAATGCTGATGGAACAGGATAATTTTTTGAAATTCGTTCGAGTTGTTCGAGTGCATGATTGCGTTGATAATCAGTATATGTCCACGGTTGGGAATATGTTTTGAGATCTGAAAAAAGATTATTTGACTGATATAAATCTGTGAGATTTCGGATGATTTCGGGATGATGAGTTTGAACATTGTAAATATAGTTTTGTACGATTAGCGAAGTGTGATGGCGAGCTGATGTATTTGTTGTATCCATGATTAGTTTTGGAAAATAGTATAATATGACGGAAGTTATCTGGAGAACGAAGAGTTTCTCCTTAGCACGTACAACAACAGCAGAAAATTGAATTATTTTTCATTGATATGTTATTTTAACAAATAGAATAACAATGTGCAAATTAAAAAAACTTTTTGTGTAGAAGGTACAATACATAATGTGCAGAAGTATATAAAACCGGTGCAGGAAGTTTTAGAGAAAATTCGACAAAAAAAAGGCAGGGAAAAACGGTAATATGTTTTTACCATGAAACAAAAACCGTTCCCTACCTTTAACCCAATAATAACAAAAGAAGTTATGACGTACAAACAGCAAATAAAAAAGGAAGAGCTAACGACAAAGATACGGATTGTCAGAGCAGTAAGAAAAGATAGAGTTCCGATAGTACAGGTAGCAAAAGCATTTGGATGCCATCGAAATACAAAGGAGTTCTAAATAGTAGTAGAAGACCAAAAAGCAACAAACGGACAGCAAGTAAGGAGCAGGAAGCATATATAGTTGGTTTGTTTCAGGAGCCAAAACTAAAAGTAGGAGTAGCACGAATGAGTACACTAGTGAAACGGAAACATCCTGAAAAAGAAAGCATATACCATTCACTAACACCGAGTAAAATGAGAGGAATATATAAACGGAATAATCTTACACTCCGACATGTACGAAGTAGCAACGGAGAAAGACGACATTTGTACGACTACAGAGCAATTAGTTGCTTTAGCATGATGCACTATGATGTAAAACATATATTGGATAAACATGCTTTGCCAGATTCAATATACCAGTTGCTATCAGGGCGAGAGATACCAAAGTATGAATGGAACATTATAGATGCCCGTAGCAGATTCAGGTTTATTGCATATTCATACAATCTATCTGCAGAATTTGGGCAACGATTTCTCATGTTTGTAATACAGTACATACGAGCCACATTAGTTGCTCATTATGAGGTAATCAAAATGGGAATAGATAATGGAAGTGAATTTTGTTCAGGATCACAAAAGAAAGAAGATGAATGGAATGATCTTTTAAGTACCATTCAAACATATATTTACTCATACAATCCCAATTTTGATATTCGTAAAAATCTCATTGAGAGATCTCATCTCACTGATGATGAAGAACTCTATATTCCTCGTGGTGAGTATATGGGTACGAAAGAAACATTCATACAGGAGGCCTCTAACTATTCCTATTATTGGAACCATACCCGCTCTCATTCAGGCATTGGTATGAATGGGAGAACCCCGTATGAAGTCCTTCAAGCATCTGGTCTTATTGGTATTGATAAACTTCTTGCATTCCCAACACTTATTCTCGATGATGTTATAGATCATCTTCGTCTCTGTAACAAACCTATTGAGTTTGAACAGTTTGCGAAAAACAATCCTGATAAAATACACAAGGCGTCATATTGTCAAAAAACAAAACGTGATATTGAGACCCAATTTTTTTTACCTCTCAATGCACAAAATGTTTTGACATATTACCCATCATCAGGACGAATCGATTGACTTATCAATGGTTGTACTGATTCATCGATATAATAATCAGGAAGCATTCCAAAATGTATTGCTTCTTCCGTTATTTTAAGTTGATGATGCAGAGAATCAACCTGTGTCCGCAACACGCCTTGAGGAGTTTGAGTGTCATAACTTTGAGAAGAGTTAATCGAAAAGATATCGTTTCCACTATAATTAATATTAACGTTAGTAGTAAATGTTCCTGTATCATCCGATACTTGTCTTTTTACCTCTGTCAATCTCATACCATTTGCGCTTTGCTCAAACGTGTACACCCATGGATTATCTTCTTTATCAGAATACGAAAAAATTGTATTATTTCCACTCTTTTTTATATCAATCATATGGGTCATATCAGGAGGCGCATATACTCCATGCAGAGCATGTTCCAAGCGAAATTTTTCTATTATAGAAGCTGATAATTCTTTAAACCTATGAAGTGGATTTTCAAGATGTTGAAGTTCCTCGTGTCCCATAGTATTATTATACACATTTGTTGCGTATTTTTCAAACGAAATTATTATGAACATATCATACGTGAGGAATCATCGCATATCTCAATTCAAAACTATATTGTTCACAACCCTTCTGAATGGGAATCTGATGTATTGTATGAACAATCGTCATAATACAGGGCGCACCCATAGGTGCGCCCATATAAAAATATATATTAAATATGATATATCCGTTGGAGAATGAGATCGATAATTATTGGTAGTTTTATTAGCCAAGAAAGATAGAGTGGTTGAGCACTTCTTCTATCTTAACTGCATCAAGTGTCTCTCCGAGACAAAGAATTGAGGTGCTTGTGATGTTGGTACCTTCTGCAGGTAACACCTCAAAAACTCCTGAGACAAACTGTATCAAACGAGCAGATCCATCCGCACATATCACGTGTCCTTTTGCCCGATATATCATCGGTGATAACGTAGTAAACGCAGATTGCAACTTCCCGATATCAATTTTTTTATCTGTATTAAACCAGTATTGCATATATTCTTCGTGGAGATGATGATGTTCAACTTCTTCTTTTTCTTCAGGAGAATGTTCCTTGTGATTAAGAGTTTGAAAAAGATCTTCGGGTTTTAAGTTATCATCCCAGAGAAGAATAGGGGAGTCGGGAATATTTGAAGTCAGGATCTTTCGAACTTCTGCTAGATCCTCTTGAGAAGTCATTACAGACTTAGAAAGCACTATCACATTTGCATCTGCTGATTGAGACAAAACTAGTGGATGATCAACATAGGTAGATTTGAAATTTTTTGAATCAATGATACAAACTGTTGATTGAAGATATGTTATTTCATAGAGCTCATCTGATTGAAGAGTCTCTTTGAGCGGATCGGGGTCTGACAAACCAGAAGCCTCAATAAGAAGTAATTCAGTTGATGGACTATTTTCAAGAATATATTTTATTACTCGTGGTACATCACTTTTTGCAACACAACACATACATCCATTTGCCAATTCAACAACATCTCCCGATTGATTTTTTACAAATGAACTTTCCAGTTTGATATTCCCAAATTCATTGAGAATAACTGAGATATGTTTTTCAGGATATTTTTGAAGTAGCCAGTTGATAAATGTTGTTTTACCCGAACCAAGAAAACCGGTGATAAGAATTACAGGAATCATAAAGATAATAATAAACTTAATACAATAGTAACAGATATCCCAATTTCTAAGTACTTCTTTTTTTTAAGTAAATACAAGCAAGAAGGGTTGTGATGGGGACTGCTGAAATAATGCCAATACTACTGACTAATGTTCGTACAATTTCGGTTGCCACAATCTCTTGATTTATCACTTTCATATACGACTCGTTTGCATGAGAAAAAAGTAAAAAAAGAGGAAGTGATGCCCCAACATAAACTAAAAATATTGTATTAACTAGAGACGCTATATGATCCCTCCCCACATCCATCGCTTGATTATATAATTGCCAAAAAGAAGGTCTTTTTTGCACATCAATGAGCTTTTCAACAATTGCAGTTTGAGAAATAGTGATATCATCAAGGACTCCCGATGCTCCAATAATAATTCCCGCTAATAAGAGATTTCGAACATCAATTTTTTCACCCATGATAGTTTGCAAAAACATTGCTTCATCACTATCAAACCCCGATAATTTAACAGCATACACAAATATGATTGCAAGTATACCTGTTAAAAACAATGCTATACAAGTTCCTACGATTGAAATAGTAGTCTTTGCATTAAATCCATGGGAGATGTAAAAAGTTACTGGGAGGACTATTGTTGAAGCAAGAAGAGAGATCAGAATCGGATTATTTCCTGCAATAATAGATGGAATAATAAATTGAATAATAATCAGAAATGAAAATATCATCCCAATTATAGACATCAATCCTCGCCATCGTCCGATGATAAAAACAATAAGAATAAACAAAAATAAAAGCAAAAATAATGGAGTCGTACGAACATAATCAACGATATAGATCAACTCTGATCCATCTGGCATTTGAGATATTTGTACGACAACTCGTTCACCTTTCACATACTCTTGTTGTTTTCCTCCCGGATTTACCATAACTGAAGTAGTAACATTTTTCCCTTTTTCAGAACCTTCCTCTAATTTTAATTTGATATCCTGAGAGTCATTCAAAACACCATTTGTCTTTTTTGATTTTTGTACTATATCAATAATAGTGGCCTCATATGTTTGAGGTTTTTGAAGCGTAGGAACTATTGTTGGTGTTTGACCAATAACTGTGCTCGGAAATGAAACAATAACAACAAAAATAAATAGAGATAAAATCAACCTGAAAAAATGTTTTGTACTAACCATATATTAAGACAAACGATAATAATTGCAATAATGTACGCAGTATATTGTAACCATTTTTTATTTTCAAATCCCTTCATAATATGTTTATTGCTCGTAAAATACACGAGAGGAAATACCGCAAATGACAACTGCAAACTTAACACAACCTGACTTGAGATTAGTAATTTTGATAATCCCAAATCGCCATATAATAAAATAACAAGAATGGCAGGAATGACAGCAAGAGACCTCGTAAGTAACCGACGCATCCATGGTTTCATTCGAAGATTGAGGAACCCTTCCATAATAATTTGTCCCGCTAATGTTGCCGTGATAGTAGAGGTTTGACCCGAGGCCAACAACGCAACTGCAAATAATGTACTTGCACCAACAACTCCCAGAAGAGGGGAGAGAAGTTTGTATGCTTGTTCTATCTCTGCCACCTGTTCATAACCTCTCGTATGAAATGTAGAGGCCGAAAGAATTAAGATAGAGGCATTTACAAAAAATGCTAATAATAATGCAAACGTTGAATCAATCGTAGAAAAATATATTGCCTCCTTTATTCCACTTTTTGATTCTGAAAAGTTACGTGTTTGAACTATAGATGAATGAAGATATAAATTATGTGGCATCACTGTTGCTCCCAAAATACCTACTGAAATATATAACATTTCAGCATTTGTAAACAGTTCTTTTGTTGGAATAAATCCCTGAAGTAATGGAAGAAGTTGTGGTTGTGCAATAATTATTTCTATGCCAAAACAAAGAATGATTGTACCAATAAGAACCATCACAATAGCTTCAAGATATCGATATCCTTTTTGTTGCAACAATAATAATACCAGCACATCAAATCCAGTAATCACTACACCGATAAGAAGAGGGATGCCAAATAACAATTTAATTGCTATCGCAGATCCAATCACTTCTGCCAAATCACATGCAACAATCATAATTTCAGCCATAAACCACAAAAACACATTTACAAATCGAGGAAATTTATCTTTGCACATTTGTGCAAGATCCCGTCCCGTTGCAATACCCAACTTTGCTGATAAATGTTGAAGCACAATCGCAAATAGATTAGAAATTAACACAATAAATAAAAGTTTATATCCAAATGAAGAACCACCTGCTAAATCTGTAGCCCAATTTCCCGGATCCATATACCCAACTGCTATCATATATCCCGGACCAGTAAAAGCGAGTAGTTTTCTAAAAAAAGATACATTCTTTGGAATTGATATTGTCTTATATGAATCGTTTAAGCTATGATGAATACCAATCTGTTTATTAAATATTGATCTTAAATATATTATTATACATCCCATATGTTATAAGTATATTGTACCAAGAAGCTTCAAAACAATCTTAATGAACTTGAAACTTGGAGCCAAACAGAGTAATATATACTCCTATGGAATTAACAAAAAACAATATTATTATCGGAGTTATCTCTTTTATCGCGTTGTCCGTATTTCTCACCATTGTCTATATTTCGTCAAACCAAACATCACCAACTCAGATAATTGAAGCATTAAAAAAAATCAAACCAGATGATCACGTCGCATGGTCTTCTGAAAAAAAGAATATTCTCATAGAATATAGTGATTTTCAATGCCCAGCATGCAAAGCTACTCATGAATTTTTCAAAAATCAGGTAGAAGCAAGTGGGAGTGCAAATAATGCAATCTCCAAAAAAATAACTCTCGTATACCGACACTTTCCACTCCGTGGTGCACATCCCTATACAGATCGAGCATCGTGGGCAGTTGAATCTGCAAGCATCCAAGGAAAATTTTGGGAATATAGCGATGTAATCTTTAAGAACCAAGAAATATGGGCTAAGTCTGATAACCCAGAAATACTATTTGATACCTATGCAAAAGATCTCAATCTTGATGTTGAAAAATTTAAGTCAGATAGACTATCACAACAAGTCAAAGATAGAGTAAATTTGGATGCTTCAGAAGGTGTAAAATATGGTATTAGTTCAACTCCAACATTATTCCTAAATGGGGAAAAGCTCGAATATCGCACATATGATGAACTTCTTAGTAAGTTGAAATAATTTATTTCGTCATCTCAGAGATTTCTTTATCAGAGATGTTTGAAATAGCATGTTTCTGTCTATTATAAACCAAAAAGTTTTTTAATATTGAATATAAATTGTAATCAAATTCAGTATTCTCAAATAAATTAAGCTCTTGTGCCTGATCTTTCATCTCTATCGTTCCTAAATATATCCAGTCCTTAAATATATAGGCAATATTTTTATCACTGCTTTGTTCTTTTACGACAATCATTCCTTGGTATGGCCATCTCATTATTCTACTTCTTGAAAATGCTGTCAACATGCGCCGATTATATACTTGCGGTTTTTCTATTCCAACACATGCTCCATTACATCTACCTGATTTATGCGCAAAACAAGATGCTGATCTTTTTTCTAATCCTAAAAATTGTGGACATAATGAAAATGTAGCACATAGTCGGATAAGTGAATTTTTTGCTTGAGCTTTTGATGTATAGATTCCCAATAATGAGTTCAACATTTCAGATGGAATTGCTGATACGACTTCTTCACACCTCACATGATAATACCCTTCATCATCAGGAGAATAAATGAGGACATATTGAACTGATTTTTTTCGCATTTTTTTGTTATATATGGGTTTCAGTTGTTTAATTTTTTCAACCTCAAGAAGTTCTGCTCCCAATTCTCCAATTGTTGAGATTGCTTCTACATAATGTACTTGTTGTGCCATATCCATTTCTTTATCAGATGTTAACGTATCGGAAAAGTGCGCAAGCACTCGCTCACGAACAGTATTACTTTTTCCAATATAGAGAGGATGACGATTTATATCATAAAATATATATATGCCCGGACCAGTTGGGAGCCTATCAATTTCATCCGCACTAAATGATTTTGGTATTTGATAATGACGAGTCAATTGATGTAATGTTTTTTGAAGCTCTTCCGAAGGAAATTGTTTTTGTATCATTTGATAAAATTGCCACACTGCATGCGCATCATCCATCGCACGATGACGTCGCTCAACTATAAAATTAAATCGCTCCATTAACGTATCAAGTCCGTGTTTTTGATATTGAGGATATAATGTGCGTGATAACTTTACCGTACATAAACGAGGAGCAAGAAATTGTCTATCAAGTCGACTAAATTCTGATTTAAGAAAGCTATAATCAAACCCTACATTATGAGCAACAAATACAGATGTATCAACAAGTCGAAAAATCGTATCAGCAACTTCAGAGAAGAGAGGAGCGCTGTGAAGTAAATTTGTATCAATTCCCGTCATGCGTTGTATAAAATCAGGCACCTCAACTTGAGGATTGATAAGTGAAGAAAATGTCTCAATAACTTCACCATTTTGTACACGTAATACGCCAATCTCGATGATTCGATCATTTTCATGACTGGTACCTGTTGTTTCTATATCCACAAAAGCAAGTGAGGAAAAGTCCATGAAGTATTATATACTGACCGTTGTAAAATTTCCGTATTAGTTGCGTATTTCATAGTTGTTTTTTGTATACGAGCCTGCCATAATGTCTAAATACTACTTCTACCCATACAATTCAACTATGAAGAGACGTTTATTTATGTTATTTGTTGTGTTTTTGATAGTATCTACAAGTATATGGTATTGGTTATTTAGACCTGTACTAAGCTCTGCATGGTATGACGATGATTATCGATACAGACAAAAAATATTGGTAAATAATACGAATACTGGGACAACATTTCAAAAAATTCAATATCTCGTAAATACATCTGTCCTTATATCCGCAGGTAAAATGCTATCAACATGCGCTGATGTTCGTTTTACCGATCAAAATGGAAAAGCATTACAGTATTTTTATAATTCTGCTGGTGGAGCATGCAACACTACTTCTACAAGTTTTTATGTTCTTATACCTGAGATTAACGGAGGCACTGCTTCAACAAGTGTTTTTATGTATTATGGCAATTCTCAGGCTTCAAGCGCTTCCCAAACATCTAATTTTAGTAACGCAACGTTTACACCAACATCAGGACCAACTTTTTTAACTGAGGAAACAAGTAAAGGTCCGGTCCTTAGTTGGTCTTTTGATCAGGATAATGCGACTGTAGTCAAAGATTCTACGAATTATCAAAACTCAGGATCACTTGGGGTTGGTACTTCAAGTCCAACTCGTGTCGGCTCTGATCAATGTGTGAGTGGTAACTGCTATCTGTTTAATGGATCTACTAGCTACATCAATAGAACATATAGTAATGATACAGAGTTGAATGCAAGTAGTGGTAGTATGAGTATTTCTTTATGGTTTAAACACCCTTTATCTGCTCCTTCTCAAAATCAACAAATTATAGGAAGATATAGCACAGCTGGTTATGCCATATATATGAAAACTTCAGGAGTAGTGTGTTTTGGCATTGACGATGACAACACGTGGGGGCCTGATGATGAGGCATGTTCAACTACGACTTATAATGATAATATATGGCATCATCTTTCAGCTGTTAAAACTGCAACGACTATACAACTTTATATTGATGGACAGTTGATAGGACAAGATGCATCATTAGTTGCTTCAGGTTCTCTGAATGGTTCTTCTACTTCTTTTTTTGTTAGTTCTAATATGCCCATTAGCACTTTTAGTCAAACCATTAGTAACACAGCTAATGATGGTAATCAGTGGAGTACGTGGGATGGAGTTAATATTTCAGCTGGTTATTGGAATACAAGTACAGAAACAGCTGTATGGAATTTTACGAATGTTACTATTCCTCGAGGAACAACTATCACCAGTGCTATTCTTAGTAACACATCATGTGGCATTGGAAATAGTATTCCTGACTTAATATTTAAGGGAAATGCAATTGATAACGCCTCGTTGCCTTCTGGAACCAATCTTCCAAGGAATATGATATATACTAGTGCTAGTATTCTTTATACACCATCATCGTGGGTCAACAATACTCGGTATAGTAGTCCTGATTTAAGCACTATAATACAAGAAATAATTAATCGTACTGGATGGGCTTCAGGTAACAGCCTCAATCTTATTCTTGATAATAATGGTGCACTTGGAAATAATGACATATGTATTTATGATTATAGCGTTAATACATTAAATTCATCTACACTCAACATCTCTTATCAATCGCCAATTCTATTTGCTTGGTCAGGTTACATTGATGAAGTTAAAGTATATCCCTATGCTCTCTCATCAAATCAAGTAAAGATGAACTACATTGCAAAACAAAGTATTGAAGGAGTAACAACAAATATGGGAGGAGCAAAACAAAACACTTTATCTAATGGACAAATAGGGTATTGGAAACTTGATGAATCTTCTGGCAATGTCTCTGATTCTTCTGGTAACAGTGCAACATTAACAAATAATGGAACCATAACCTTTTCAGGAGGAAAATTCGGAAAAGCACCAGTCATGAATGGATCATCAAAATATTTTAATATTACATCAACTATTTCTAATGTCCAATCAGTTGCTTTCTGGGTATATCCAACAAATACTACAAATTATTATATAAATCTTAATGGAACAACATATATCACATCAACTACTGGCAATCTATCTGCAACTGGATTCACCTCTCCAACAATCTATATCAATGGGGAATCAAACACAACTCTTACAACAAATACATGGAGTCATGTTGTTGTTACCAGTACAGCCCCTATATCTGGATCAACGTTTGAAATAGGTCGAGCTAACTCACTCTATCTTTCCAATTTAAGTCAAATAGATGAAGTACGATTATATAATCGCGCACTTGCCCCAAGCGAAGTCGATAGAATATACAATTATGCCCCCGAACCTGTCGCATATTGGAATTTTGATGAAAAAGTTGGAACTATCGCCTATGATTCGAGTCTTAACAACAACTCAACAACAGCATCAACTGGAAGCCCAACTTGGACCACAGGAAAATATGGAAGCGCAATATCTTTTAGTGGAATAAATGCATATGTAACTGCTCCCGCAAGTGCATCACTAGATTTTGAGGGACAACAGCCTTTTAGTTTTTCTGTATGGATTAAACCACAATTAACTGGAGGTGAGGCAAATCCTCGTGTATTTTATAAAGAGCGATTCACATCTGCTACTAATCGTGGGGGTTATTATCTTGATATGCCAAATTCAGGAACAACATGCTTCTGGATTACAAATAATACCAATTCATCTTCAGCTTGCACAACTATTTCTTCAAACCAATGGACACATATCGCTGGAGTATATGATGGAAGTACAACTTCTATTTATAAAGATGGTATATTTATTACAAGCTCCGCAACATATACAGGAGGACCTGGCACACACCCAACTCAAATTTTTAATATTGGAGGTGGAAGCACATATTCATGGAATGGAATAATAGATGATTTTAAAATATATAACTATACCCGCACCTCAAAACAAATTATTGAGGATATGAATGCTGATCATCCAATAGTAGGAACTCCTTTTGGTGGAACAGTTGCTAATTGGAGTTTTGATGAAGGGTATGGAACAGTGATTCATGATAAAGTATCTTCACTCAACAATCTTACTCTTAGCAATTCTACGGGCTGGACTTCATCAGGTAAATTTGGAGGAGCCTATGCTGGTGCAAATAACTTACGTGCAACACTTTTGAATAATAGTGGTTCATTTGACTTTGTAGGATTCGAAGATTTTACACTATCTTCTTGGTTTAAGAGAAGCTCCATTAGTGCTGATGAATATATATATTATAAACAAGCAAATAACGCTGGATATACAGTGTATATGAGTAGCACAGGTAAAATAATTTTTGGAACGGGAGGAACGGGGACATTTCCTCAAGACTCGATTGGAACCAATGCACCCACACGATATGATGATGGCGTATGGCATCATTTTGCCGGTGTAAAAAATGGAGTAAATTCTCTCAAATTATATATCGATGGCAATCTAGTAGACAGTAAGGTTGCATTGTCAGGAACAGGCTCGCTTGTGAACACTGGAACTATTTATGTAGGCGATAGAAATGCCACAGATGGAACTGACGAATTTTTAGGAAATCTTGATAATTTGCGACTATATCGTGGCGCTCTATCTCAATCTGACATCCTTGCAGATTATAATCAAGGCAAAACAGTAGTTCTTGGTGCTCTTTCTACAACTTCTGATGGATCCACTCCCAGTAACGGTGTCGATCGCTCATACTGTGTCCCGGGGGATACAACAACATGCAATCCTCCCATTGGTGAATGGAAATTTGATGATAAAATAGGCACCACAGCATTAGATTCAAGTGGTAATAATCGCTCTGGCGCTTTATCAAATAGCCCCACATGGACCACTGGTAAATATGGCTCAGCACTTTTATTTAACGGATCCTCTCAAAATGTCATCATCAATCCAAATAATGGATTATCAGCAACATCAGGAAGCATATCTGCATGGGTATACCCAACAGTTTCATCACCAACTGCTAATGAAATGATAGTTGAAGGTAATCGAGAAACTAATCGCATTTATCTAACTCGATTGCCAACTACAGGAAACTTAGGTATTAGTCTCGGAAATAATTCAAATATAGATTCTGGAATTGTCATTCCCATAAATACATGGAGTTACGTTGGAATGACATGGAACTCTGGCACCTATGCAATATATTTTAATGGGAAAAATGTAAGTACAAGCACATACTCTGGACTAACTTCACTTGATGGATATTCATCAATCGGATCATACAGTGATTTAGTAGCTCCTGATTCATGGTTTACGGGGAAAATAGATATGGTACGTATGTTTAACTATGCTCGTACCCCCGCTCAAATTGCATGGGATTATAATCGTGGCCAACCTATTGGATATTGGAAAATGGATGAATGTCAAGGAAATACAGCTCATGATTCATCAAGTTTTGGAAATAATGGAACTATTACTATTGGTGGAACAGGATCATATACAATATCGGGTGCCTGTAACTCTGGCACTGCTACCGAAGCGTGGAATGCGGGCACAACTGGAAAGTTTAACGGAGCTACGGCCCTTGATGGAACAGATGATTATATAAGTACAAGTAACATTGCTCTCATAACTAGTAATGCAACTGCCTATTCAAACGTCAGCTGGGGAGGATGGTTTAATCCTTCAGCAACTGCAACATCCAAAACACTTGTACATAAAAATAATGAATTTAGACTTACAACAAATGCATCAGCATATCCGGTCTGCGAGATATATTCTACCACTTGGCAAGTAGGAGCAACTTCTACAGTTGCGCTAAGTAATTCCACTTGGACTCACGTAATGTGTATATACAATGGAACCACATTAGAAACATATATAAACGGCAATAAAATAGCTAGTGTGGCGCGAACGAATGTCGTTACCAGTTCATCTGCTACAGGATTAAATATCGGGAGAGACAGCGCAGGAACAGGATATTTTGCAGGTCTCATCGATGATGTTCGTATATACAACTATGCTCTCACTCCTCAACAAATTCAAATGGGGATGAATGAGGGTTCAGCTGTACGCTTTTGATGGTTTTGTTATTCAAGAATAATATCAAGACTTAATAAAAGAGAAGACGCCTCTGGAAGTGCAAATTGGGCTTTTTTTAAGGTATTATATCGCGTATCTATGCCATAATTATATGCCTTTCTAAAATCAGCCTTAGTCAAATTCGTTTGAGAAAATTTACTTCCTTCAAAATTCGTATCGGTAAAAATACTTCCCGTCAAATCACTTCCAATAAAATCACATTCTTTTGCATTACATTTTAACAACATAAGTTTATGTAATTTAAGATAACTAAAGTTAGAGTATGTAATATCACATTCTTCAAAAGAAAGTTCATGAGCTACACGCGATTTTGTCCAATCAAATCCCATTACTTTTGAGTCTTTAAATCGAATGTGTATAAATGAACTATTAGTAGGTTTATTTGCGCTAATCACACATTCCGTAAAAACACAATCTGTAAATCGACAATGTTCAAAATTACTCGACACAAATGTACATTTCTCAAATGTACAATTTTCAAAATCTGCACGACGCACTGCCTCATCCGTACATGAAATACGCTTAAATGACTGATTGATATTTTCCAATGCAAACTCCATATATCGAGAATTATATCTTATTTTTAAGTAGGATATATAATAAGCCCTACTTCAAATTCTGCAGGGGGGAATATTTTTCTAGTGTTAAATATATTTGCAAATAGTCTCATAAAAAGTATACAATACTACATAGATTTATATGATCATCTCAATACAAAATCACGGGCATTTTCCCTCCGCTATCGGCGGGATAAATAAAAATATTCACTACGAAGTAGTGGGGGAGGGGAGTCCTGTTTTATTCGTCCATGGATGGGGTGGAAGCCAAAAAAGCCTACAACCTGTTGCAGATATCTTATCATCTGAATATCGGTGTTATACCCTAGATCTTCCCGGATTTGGAGAAAGCGACAACCCCGATCCTGACTGGTCAGTCAAAGAATATGCCGAATGTGTGGTTGCATTTATTCATCAACTGGATTTGCCAACCGTCTCATACATTGGTCATTCATTTGGAGGCAGTCTAGGAATCTACATCGCATCACATTATCCAGAAATTGTCACAAAACTCGTTCTTTGTGATGCGTCGTATAAACGCAAAGCAGTCCGAAAAAGGGGAGGGGATATATGCTCAAAACTTCCATCACAACCACTGCAGGAAGTATGTAAATTTTCCCGCAGAATAGCATACCGATTATTATATCCTCATTCTGATTTATACAAATTTCCACACCTCGAAAGTAATTTTAGAAAAATAGTTACTGATGATCTCACAACGCAGATAGATTTAATCACTACTCCAACACTCATTCTATGGGGAGAAATAGATGTTGATACTCCCGTAAGTTTTGCACATGAACTTCACGAACATATCAAAGGCTCGTTTTTGAAAATTGTTCCTCAAGTTGGTCATGGATTGCCAATTAAAATGCCACAATTAGTTGTTGAAGAAATTCAAAAGTTTTTCAAAATAAAATGATCTACGAACGATCTTTCTTAACAGGTATAAGTATTCTTTTATATCTTTGGAAGGTTGCAGAATTTATCTATCTCTATCAAATAAAAGAGTATCGCTTTGATCGAATAAAGTCGACAATAAACGAACATTCCTTTTTGAAAATCCTCTATTCCTTTTCACTTAAAATGCCTGCAAAAAAACCACGCAACGCTATACTACTTTTACTTGCAATCGTAGCATCAGTCGACATTTATCTGATCGCAACATTTTTACCACAAATGCTCTCATTTATCTTTTTAGCTTTTATTCCTATTTATGCTTTTGCTGTAGTCTCTTTATGCGTATATGTTACAAACATACTTGCGCATCAAAAGAGACAATCCATTATTGCACAAGCAATTACAAAAGTTCACGAAACAAAAACTATTTTTATCGGCATCACTGGCTCATACGGAAAAAGTTCGACAAAAGAATTTTTATATCAAATTCTTTCACGACAATTTATCACGGGAAAAACTCAAGCAAATATGAACACCGACGTAGGTATTGCGCTCAATGTATTACAACATCTCCATGAAGACACCGAATATTTTATAGCAGAAATGGGAGCATACAAAATTGGTGAGATAACAAACTGTTGTAAAATCACACCACCTACATATGCAATTATCACATCAATTGGCAATCAACACCTTGATCTCTTTGGATCTCGGGAAAATCTTATCAATGCAAAAAAGGAACTCCTTCTTGCCGTTCCTTCAAATGGAACAATCATTCTCAACCGCGATATACACGATTATGAAATGCTCATCAAAGACACAAAAGCGCACATAATTACTTTTTCAACTACACAAGAAGCAGATGTATATGCAACAAACATTTTAATCAAAGATACTATTCTTTCAGCAACAATCCATACAAAAAATCAACAATTTGAAATCAGAACACATCTCATTGGTGTTCACAACATTGCTAACATCCTACCTTGCATCACACTGGCACTCGAGCTTGGAATCAAAACTGAAACAATAGTAAAAGCAATCGCTTATCTTGATCAAATCAAAGGTAAACTTTCTCAATCAACGGGTATCAATAATACAACTATTCTTGATGATTCATATAATTCAAACGAGTCTGGATTTATTTCAGCTATACAAACAATGGAACAATTTCCACACAAAAAAAAGTATATTATTTCAAAAGGTATTCCCGAACTAGGAAAAGAAAAAAATGATACTTACAATCGAATTATTTCCAGAATCAAATCAACATCAATCGCTCTTCTAACTACGGATACTGATTTTTCTTCAGAAACAAACACTCAAATCTTCGCAAGCGAACAACTTCTATTTGATTTTGTAAACAAAAATTCAGACTCTGATACCCTTATACTTATCGAAGGTCGCATACACCCCTCATTAAAAAAACGAATCCTAAAATGAGGTCAATCTGGTACAATAGAATATGATTTCAACCGATTTCGCACCAAATGAATCAGGGGATGATGCATGGCTCAGTTTCAAACTAATTTTTCAGCCATGGCGATGGCTAAAAGGAAAAGAAACAAAACGTCTTCGTAAAGAAATTTCTCATTTTTTTGAAACAGACAACTCAAATGAAGAACTATATGTAAATCTTTTTTTATCAGGAAGAGGAGCTCTTTATTGTCTTCTACAAACACTTACTATACCCAAAGGAAGCGCAATACTCATACAAGGATTTACCTGTGAAGCAGTTGTTCTCCCTATTCGATCCCTCGGATATACACCAATATTTATTGATATCGATCCCAATTCATATAGTATGTCGATGAACGATTTAAAGAAAAAATGTACGCCCAATGCAAAGGTGCTTATCCTTCAACACACATTTGGTATTACTCCTGATAGAACAAATATATTAAAATTTGCTCAAGATCATAACATCACGGTCATAGAAGATCTCGCCCATGGATTTGATACCGAAGAACTCAAAAATAATTTTGGAAATTCTATAAAATTATTATCGTATGGAAGATCAAAAGCCATTTCATCTGTGTTTGGAGGTGCTATCGTTACATCGTCAGAGATGATTGCAAAACTATTGACAGAGCAAGAAAATATCCTCGCATATCCCAACTATTTACAGATCATGCAAATCTTATGGTATAAACCTCTCACCGTATTTATCAAAAGTTCATATGATATATTTATAGGAAAACTATTTCATCTTCTCCTCAATAACACAGGAATCCTTCCACGAGAAATCTCATCGAAAGAAAAAAATGGAAACTTTGATTATGCTTTTGCAAAGCAGTATCCCAATGTATTAAGTATCTTATTACTTCATCAATTAGAAAAATTTAATTTAAGTACAAAAAAACGTATCCAATCAGTACTCATATATCAAAACTATTTTAATAATAATTTTTTGGTATCAAATAATCCAGCTCTCATACGCTATCCAATAATCACAGATGATCGAATAAAGTTATTGAAACGAGCGCAAAAAAAACACATATATCTTGGCAAATGGTATGATCAAGTAATAGGTCCCAAAGGACTAAACATGGCTAAAGTGGGATACACATTAGGAGACTGTCCAATCGCCGAAGACATATGTGAAAAAATTGTAAATCTCCCTGCCCTCGTTTCAAAAAAAGAAGCAGAACGAATTATCAAATTATTTCATCAAAAAAAGAAATCGCGGGCATATAATACCTTAGATCAGAGTAATGAAACCTAGTTGTGATAAATAAAAAAATACTATGCATATTAAAGAGATTACGAATAAATCTACATGGGACACTTTTTTTAATAATGCTGGATCACCCTCCTTTCTTCATTCGTGGGAATGGGCAGAGTTTGAAAATAGACGAGGACACAAGACTACACATATTGGAATTTATGAAGATACCTCATCTACTGATCAATCTCTTCACGCCATAGCCTTAATCATCAAAATGCGAGTGAAACGAGGTTCCTTTTTATATATTCCTCATGGTCCCATAACTCGTTCAAATGACATAGTTCAGATAACGAATATTTTCACAGCACTACATACCTATTTAATAGATCTCGCAAAAAAAGAAAAATATACCTTTATTCGCATCGCGCCTTCACTTACTGATTCACCTGAATATCGTGAGCTCTTTAATAAACTTGGATTTTTTGGCGCTCCAATTTATATTCATTCTGAGCGCTTTTGGGTACTTGATTTAGAAAAATTTGTAAATACTCCAAAATCTGAAGAAGAATTATTAAATGATATGCGTAAAACTACACGATACTGTATACGTAAAGCATCAAAAGAACAAGTTATCATTGAAAAACGCACTGATCAAAAAGCACTTGAAGAGTTCTGGACAATCTATGAAGAAACAGTAAAGCGTGAACATTTTTCTCCGTATCCAAAAAAATACATCAATGACGAATTTGAAATATTTCAAGAAACCAATAATTCCCTCTACCTTCTAGCAAACCATATTCCAAATTCATCTGAAATAACTACTAATTACCCACTACAAACAACTAACTCCTTACTGGCAGGTGCTCTTCTTCTTTTCACAAATTCAACCGCATTTTATCATCAAGGTGCATCTACTCATTCTAAAATTCCAGCTCCTTACCTCCTTCACTGGGAAGGAATAAAAGAAGCTATAAAACGTGGCTGTCGATACTATAACTTTTATGGCATTGCTCCAGATGACAACCCAAAACATCCATGGGCTGGATTAACTTTATTTAAGACAGGATTTGGTGGTAATCGAGTTGATTATGTTCCCACTCAAGATTATGTCATTCATCCAAAATACTACTTTACCTACATCTACGAAACATGGCTCAAATGGCGAAGAAAGGTATAAAAAGAGGGGAGAGGGTTATAATATATAAAGATAGATAAGATTCATCAAGAACATAGATTATAAACAACCAACTACAAAATAATAACCAAAAACTTTACAAAAATATTAACATTAACCGACGTCTCATACAGGCGTACTCTTAAGAGCGACAATACAAAAGGGGAATCACCAATGATTATAAAAGACTAGATATTTTCCCTTCTTTAAGCTACTAACTACTATCTACAACCTACAAACAGTATAAGTACATTAACCGACGTCTTACGCAATCATTATAACCTACAAACTAAACAACTATCAACTATGCACTTGTTCAGAGAATATAGTCGTAATTCGCCATTTAAGACCATATTGTTTCAAAGATGATATAAGACACATACTCACTATTGCCTGTAACGTAAAATCTATAAACTAAACAGCTATAAACTAAACAGCTATAAACTAAACAGCTATAAACTAACCAGCTGTCAACTACTAGCTAATAGCTTGTTCAAGATATTAACCGACGTCTTATGTGATCTAATTTATCTATTTACCAACAGCTCACCACTATCTACCAACTGTGAGAATAGGAGAAATTTTGTATACAAATTCAAATATATGTTCAAATATTTCCCAACAAAATCATAAAAATTATCAAAATTGAATAATTACTAAATTGAGCACAACCACTCTCTTCACCTAGGTGTACGTCGTAAAAGATATAATTTACGACGTTATATATCTAGCTTCTCCACCTAAAATATACTGGTAATATGATCTTTTAAATATTGGAGATATTCTTGTTATATATACACTTCCAGAGAAGTGATGCGGGCTAATAAACACATTAATTATTTCTGTTAAACCACTTCTCCCAAATATTATAAAAATTGAGATTTTGGATAAAAATGTCTCCGAGTTTTCGTCGCTCTGGATTTATCCAGAGTCTGTGTGCTATGACGGTTGCAGATAGATTAAACTATATCAATTGACATAGTTTGATTAGATTGTACTGTCAATCTATTTAAATAGAATTGAACTTAAATTAGCAACTTTATCCACATTATACTCCCTCTCAAGTAGAGGGGTTCTGAGTTAGCAGATATGATGTTATGTTGCTAATTATTCACTATTTGAGCTTAAATTACAGTATTATAGGATATTTAACGTTCGTATATTAAAAAAATATTACACATTATTCACGTTCGTAAATACCCCACTCCTCTATTCCCCTTCGTCTGCCTTAAAAAAATATTTAGGTCAATGTTAAGAATACAATTATGCAAACAAAAATGAGTACAAACACATATTCACGGATAGTTTGTTTAAATAATCGTTGATCATAATAGTTAAAAATGAGCCCAGCCAAACTATAGTAGATTGCTGCAATAAAAAGAGCATATATTGAGGTTTGTATTGGTACAAAAGAAAGAAACACCATTAATTCCGTTACAAGCAATGCAATAAAAATTGCATAATAATGCGTAACTCTTTCTATATTTGGTCGTAATTTTACTGTCCATAACAACTGAATCGCCATAGTATAGATTATTCCATAAGTTAAAACTGCATTTATTATAAAATTAAATTTAAAAGAAAGAAGAACATTTATAGTTAAAAACAATATGAATGCATGAATAAAATAATTTACTGAAAATGCAGCTCGATATAATTGCAGACTCTTCTCTACTCCAACATTAAATATGTTTGAACAAAGTAACGTGGCATAAATAGTAAGACCGTACATCGTAATAAATGGGATGCGAGTTATCCATCTTGATGGAAATAGAAAAAATAGACAATAAAATACTATACTAATACAAAGAGGTACTATAAAAAGTGTGATCCATTCTATATTATTTACTCCTTCCAATACCGCAAAAAAAGTCAAGATATACGTAACTACTATAAATAGTGGGATAAAAATAAACCATCCATTATCAAAAAAAACAAAAGTAGAACTAAACATCATCAACGTAAGTAATGACGCACTAATGACAATTCGAATTCGTTTTTCAATACGCGAAAGCGATTTTACAAACAATTTTTGCAATAATTTATTCACAATTTCTGATCTTAATTAATAAACTCCATGTTTGTATATACAGCATGAACATCATCTAATTCCTCAAGAGCTGAAACAAGATGAATCACTTTTTCCTCAATTTCAGAAGAAGAAACTGTAACACTCGTTAATGAGCGAAAAACCTGCTCAGGAATTGATGTTTTCTTATTACTTATACGTTCTTTTGCCTTTCCAAGTATCTCAAAAGGGAAAAATATCGTGATTGATGTTTCATCTTCATCAATATCAATAACATTCAACGTATCACCTATTTCAAATATTTCGTCTTCCGTATGAACTTCCTTACTAACCGTAACCATACCCAATTGTGTAAATAAATATGCTGTTGCACCCTGCCCTCCTACCTTTCCCCCATTACGTTCTAACGTATTTCTTATCTCAGCGTTTGTGCGATTACTATTATCGGTTGAGGCCGTAATATAGAGTGCTACTCCCTCTGGACCAAATGCTTCATAATGTACTTCCTTCAGTTTTAATTGATCTGCTCCCCCACCCTTCTCGATTGCACGTTCAATATTTTCCTTTGGTGTATTCTCTGACTTTGCCTTTTCAATCGCCAATCGCAATCGCACATTAAGATTGGGATCAATGCCTCCTCCTTCAATTACAGCTAAAGTAATCATCCGACCTAATTTGGCAAATAATACCCCTCTTGCTTGATCATTTACTCCCTTTTGACGTTTTATTTTTGCCCACTTGGAATGTCCAGACATATTTTTATAAATCTCAACCTACAACCTAGCATTATTATAGCTTGACATTGAGATAAAATCACCTATACTTTCATGTACCCAAAACTATTTTTAGCATTGACACTTTTCAAAAACAGCTTACAATAGTATATACTCATCATATATAATTTTGTAGGTTTTAATATAAAAATAAGTAATATAAATATACGTGATATCTATGGAAGAAATTGAAATACTTGAACAACAAGCTGTTGATTCAGCAATGAACTCAAATTGGGAAAAGGCAGTAGAGCTCAACCTAAAATTACTTGAAATTGATAAAAAAAATATTGGAGGGATTCTTAGACTTGGATATGCTTATCTTCAAACCAAACAAACTAAGGAGGCTCGCGAATATTACAATAAAGCATTGCGTATACAACCAGGCAATCAAGTTGCTTTAGACCAATTGGACCGTCTTGCTATACTCGAGCAAAGAGGTGTTAAGAATATGACTGTTGAAAAATCAATATTAAATCCCGATACGTTTCTTGAAACCCCCGGAAAAACCAAGACAGTTGCATTAGTAAATTTGGGACAAAAAGATCATCTTGTGCATCTTTTAGGCGGTCAAGAGGTATTACTTAATTTTAAAAAGAGACGTCTTGAAATTAGAACTCGAGGTGGCGAATACATAGGAGGTCTTCCTGATGATTTGTCAAAACGTCTCACTTTTTTTCTTAAAGCAAAAAGTGTTTATAGCGTTTTTATTAAAGAAGCAATTGTAAATAAAGTTGTAGTATTTATACGCGAGGAATCAAAAGGACGTAAAGTCGCGCATTACATATCATTTCCTTCAAATATTCAAACAAATTTGGATAAAATGGGACAAGAAGATATTCCTGAGGGCGCTGAAGAAGACACCACTGAAGACGAAGATGAATGGGAAAAACTAGCAAATGAAATTGACTCGAGTGAAAAAGAAGAGCTGGTCAATATTCCTCCCGAAGAGGATGAAAATGAGGAATAGAACACAATGATCTAACTTCTATTAGTATAATGTTTTACTTTATCTCGAAAGAATATAATCGATCCTTTCATTTTTTTCTTTTGAATAATTTTTGTGATCTCTTCTGGTACACCAAAATCACTCATCGATCTCCATGCCATAAGGAACGAAAATACAAATATTCCAAGTATTATAAGCGGAATAATCATATGATGTAATAAAACTTTTCGACTTTATAACACATGGATCTGTTTGTATCCATATGTAAACCCGCCGGAGTTTACCTTAAGGTATTTCAGGGCGGGGATGACTTGCCGATTCGGATGACATACTCCTTCTGACGTTTAACTTTATAACTTAATAAACTTGATGAACTTTTTTCCCTCAATCTTTAATTTTTAGTCTTTAGTCTTTCATCAGTATCTTATCTTTTTCCCTTTCGCCTTTACGAACTTTATAACTTTATATGTGTGTTTACGTCCCCTCTTCCCATGATGAAAGATACTTTTTTTGAACTGCTGTGAGAGCGTCTATTTTCACTCCTTCAGCTTCTAGTTTGAGTCGTGCAATCTCTTCATCAAGTTTAGTTGGTAATGTATGGACTTTTTTCTCAAGTGTTTTATGATTTTTCCACATATATTCTGCTGACAGTGCTTGCCCTGCAAAACTCATATCCATCACGGATGCAGGATGTCCATCAGCAGCAGCAAGATTAACCAATCTACCATCTGCTAACAAGTAGATGGTTTTCCCTTTGATTGAATATGCATCAACAAATGGACGAACTGATTCAATTTTTTCTGCACTCTCTTTAAGATATGCCTTGTTTATTTCAACATCAAAGTGACCTGATTGTGCCAAAATAACATGATTTTTTGCCACTTTAAGATGTTTTTCATCAACAACATACTTATTTCCTGTTGTTGATAACACAACATCAGCTTCTTTTATAGCATCAATGAGAGGCATTACCTCATATCCATCCATTTTTGCTTCAAGAGCTTTTATATAGTCAATTTCACAGACAATAACTCGTGAACCCATACCTCGTGCACGCATTGCTACTCCCCTTCCACACCATCCATATCCACACACAACAAATGTTTTTCCTGCTAATAAAATATTTGTAGCGCGAATAATTCCATCAATTGTCGATTGTCCCGTACCGTATCTATTATCAAATAAGTGTTTTGTCAAATTGTCATTTACAGCAAGAACTGGAATTTTTAATTTACCATCCTTCTCAAGAGCTCGAAGTCGAATCACACCAGTTGTGGTCTCTTCCGTTGATCCTACTACTTCACCAGCCTGAGAAGCATAGGTCGTGTGTAAAAGACTCACGATATCTGCTCCGTCGTCCATTGTAAGAGTAGGTTTGACATCAAGAATTGCATGTAAATGTTTATAATAAGTTTCGTTATCTTCACCTTTTATTGCATATACAGCGATGCCGTGATTTTTAACTAGAGCTGATGCTACAGCGTCATTTGTTGAGAGTGGATTACTAGCGCAAAGAAACACATCAGCTCCTGCCGCTTTGAGAGTTATTGCCAAGTTTGCAGTTTCTGAAGTAACGTGAAGACAAGCGCCCATTTTTGCGCCTTTTAGTGTCTGTTCTTTTTCAAAACGTTTTTTTATTATTTGAAGAACTGGCATATCACGCCATGCCCATTGAATCAATTTTTCACCTTCTGTTGCTAAATTTATATCTTTGATATCATATTGTTTTTTCATACGACCATAATTGAAATAGTAACTTTTTAAATTATTATATATACATATTACAGCACAAAATACAAAATTCCTATCTATTTTTCAATAGTTTAATACGTTTATTTATATCCTTTTTTTGTGGTGTGTGATTCACGGTACCATATGACTCCACAGAATAACTTGCCATCACATTCCCAAGAATTAAAGAATCATGAATATTATAATCATTTAATAGTCCATACATAAATCCGCCCCGCCACGCATCCCCTGCTCCAGTAGGATCTATTGGTTTATCAACAGGATATGATTCAACAGTAATTTTTTTTCCTGAATCTTCGTATGTTACTCCCCTATCCCCCAATGTAGTGATAACGATGGTGCCTTTTTTGAGATATTCTTCAACGGTTGTGTTTAGTCTCCGACAAATTAGTGCAATCTCATAATCGTTACCTATCAAATAAGTTGCATGTGCGACACCATCACGAAGATCATGATCACTAATCCACGTAAGTGTAAACCCGGGATCAAAGATGTAATCAACGTTATGTTCAATAGCATATCTCAAAAAATGTAAAAATCCATTCTCATGATTGGGTGAAATCATAAAAAGAGAGTTATTTTTTATAAATTTTGTTGGATCAATCATAGATGATTTTGCTCCAGCTCCATAATAAAATCCCCATATTTGATTATCATTAATATCGGTTATAACTCGTCCTGTAGCGGTGTATAACTCTTTGTCAATATAAATTCCATCAACATTCATTTTCATTTTTTTGAAAAAATGCACAATATCGTTCCCATCTTTTCCCACACTTCCTAATATATGAAAATTATTACATTTAAGTAAAGAGAGGCTATATGCAATATTTGTTGCAGTACCTCCTATTTGTTTTTTTAAGTTATCAACAACAAATGAGACATTTATTTGATGAAGTTGTTCGGGATGAAAATAATCTTGAAATGGAGCATTAAAATCCATAATTTCATCAAATGCAATAGAACCAGTTATAAGCGCATGAATATATTTTTTCATATTAATAAACTATTATTTTAATAACAATACTGCAATGAACGCCATTATGATACCTAGTATTCGTTGGACAGTCAATTTTTCTTTATAGAAATATATAGATAGCCCGAGTGCAACAACTGTCGAACAAGATACAATTACTCCTACAACAGGTATCGACTGGGTTTGTAATGCATAAATATGCGAGAAAAATGCTATAAAATTAAATATCCCTATGCCTATGCCAAGTCGTATTTCTTCATAATTAATACAAATTGTTTCCTTTTTCCTAACATACGAACTTCCTGTCTGTATAAGTAAAATTAATGTATTTATTCCATATGAGATCAAGATAAACGTAACTTTATTAACGTCAGAAATTGCAATATATTTTGAAGTCAATCCTAAAAATAACGCACAAACCATTGCACCACATGCAAAAAGGACTCCTATTATAAAATGGGGGTATTTGGAATGCTCTGCATCTTGCTTTTTTAGTAATAATAGTCCTGCAAATGTTCCAAGAATAATTCCAATATATTGAATTCCAGAGATAGAATCGTGAAACAACAAAATAGAAAGAGGTAACATAAGGATATTTGACAACTCAAAGAGTGGCATAACCACTAATGATGGTGCAAGCTTTAGAGCCTTGAGACGAGTCAAGGAAAGTAACAAAAATGCTATACCGTTAATTCCTGCACCAAAGACTACTAATAAATGAACCATCGAATCAGATCGAAAAAAAATGAGTTGTACTATTAGAGCTATACAAGTAACTGTAGCCATAAAATAAAGCGTGATACGTTTTGAGGAATAATTTCTTTCTGCAGATACTTTGAAGAGAAATTTTTGAATACCAAAACTAAATAGAGCTATGAATGCAAATGTAATCCAAGTCATCGCTTATTGTATTTGTTTAGTTTAACTCTTTCAAGCGAAGTTTACGAACTCACTTGCCAATCCCTTTCTTTATCACCTAGATGAAAGATAATATCATAGATATCGGTATTTCCTCGTACAATTTGACAACCAAAATACCGTGAAAGTCCTTTTGCTGTCTGGGATACAATGTCTTTATCTTCAACAATTTGGCATAATCGTTTTGGATTGTCAGAATAGGTGTAATCACTTACTCGAATGCCATTTCCTTCGAGAAGATCACTCATACGTTGAACCGTTTTATAACTTTTTCCATATACTATTTGTATATTATTTTTTTCTCTTCTATACGTATTTTGATAAAAATATCCAAGATATAAGTCGCGAAATGATTTTTCATTAAATACAATATCATCCATTTCATCGGTCTCAGTACGAAGACGAGTCAACAACCTGATATCCTGAGATTTTTTTTGAGAAAAAGCAAATAAAATTGCAAGTCTGTCTACTATATTTGCATTTGAGTTACTAAATAAAATACTTTGCATTGAAGGCATATTTGCGCTTGTGTCTCGATCTTTTCCATAATATATCTCATCATTTGAATCATAAAAATAATAGGTGATAAATGTAGAAGTAACAGATGAAAATGTCCGTTTTAACAGCTCAGGATTTTTTTCCAATTTAAGAAACTTTCCTAAAGCTCCAATCCTATATAACCCATATCCACCAGGAACTTCAACCCTCATATCGGGATAATATGAAACCATATAATTTATATTATCACTCATACCAAGTGAGTAAAAATTGGTCTTTTTCCCAAACACAACTATATTAACACGGTCTGTATAACTATAAAAACTAGATTTTTGATAATCACGGAATAGTACAAATATAGAATAAATGGACAGACAAAGACAAAAACCTAATATAAGCCAACGTTTTTTACCTGACTTTTTTATTATTACTGGTACTATTTCTTCTTTCTGTTTATAATGCTTCTTTTTCATGATAGAAAATTCCTAATTCTAAATTCTTAGCTAATAATTAATAATATACGCTTCCCTGTTCTTGTTGAAAATTTCTAAGCTTTATTAGCATGTCTTCTTTCGAAAGACCAGCAATATAAAATAATTTTTTGATAATCGAATACGAGGCCTCAAGTTCAGGTTGCACCACAATTTGCACTCCCAAATCTTGCATCCGTTGTTGTTGCATCTGAGTATGAATCCTACTGATCACGATAATATCAGGGTTAAGTTTTTTAGCTGTCATCACAATCGTCTCTTGAGCAAATCTCTCTCTTACCACTGATACAATGGCATGCGCTTTATCAACCTGTGCATAGTCTAGTATATCAATATCCATTGGATCACCGAAGATAATATTGATTCCACTTCTTTTTGCTCTTGCAACTGTATGATAATTATAATCGATAGCAATAAATGGTATTCCAGCTAATTGTAAAGCTCGACCAATATACATTCCTACTCGACCGTATCCACAAATAACAATATGGTCTTTCATATTTATTGTTTCGTTTGGTAAGCGATCAAAATCCAAACGATTTTTTATTAGCAAATTTATTGCAGGGATATGCTTTTGAATAAATGCTCGTAGATGTGAATAAATAACTTCCTTGTAATGTATCAATATCGGTGTAACTATGAGCCCCATTAATACAGTAGCATTAACAATCAAATACTGCTCTTTGGAAATAATTTTATTATTATGAGCTATTGACATCAAAATATATGCATTCTCACTAATTTGAAAGAGGAAAAAGGCCATACCAAATGCTATTCTAGAACTAAATTTCATATAGAGAAAAATAATCAGTATGATAATTCCCTTTGCTATCATAATAATCAAACTATAAAGAAGAATTTTGGGAAGAGACACTATCAAATCCATCAAATAAATATGCGTGCCGATAAAAACAAAAAAAACGATTGCAAGTAAATCTCGTATTGGACGTATCTGTGAAAAAATATGATAATGTTCAGAGGTCTGCGATACCAATACTCCTGCTATAAATGCCGAGGTAAAGAGAGAGATGCCAAAATTTGATGCTATAAACGCAACTGTCAATACAAATATTATGATAAATATATTTAATAATTCACGTGAATTTTTTGCCATTCGATCAAACATCACTGGAACAAATCGTTTACCTATATAAAACAAGACCCAAAGAACAATTCCAGCTTCAATAAGACCAAAAATTACATCTTTGACAACCAATATTGGAGAAACTGCTACACCATTTAAATATGCAAATAATATTAAAACTGGGATAAAGAATAGATCCTGAAACATGAGAAAGCCCACTGCCAATTCGCCAATGAACGACGACTCTTCTCCCCTTTCCTGAATGATTTTTGCAACAAGAGTGGTTGAAGAAGAACTGAAGGCAATACCTATTAAAAATGAAGCTAAAAGAGAAAATCCAAAAAACATACTACATATCATCGCGACAAATGCAGTGAGAACAATCTGAATAATTCCACCAAAGAAGATAAACTGTTTCATCATCATTATCCGATCCAGTTTGAGTTCGAGCCCTGTTGTAAACATGAGTAGTGCAATTCCGATGGTGGCTATCGAATTGATCATCTCAAGAGACAACAAACGAGAGAAAAATGAACCAAGAATAATTCCCCCAATCAAATATCCAATAATCGGAGATACCTTTAACTTTTTGGCTAATAAACCAAATAAAAATGGGATTAGTAGATACAATAACAGATTAATAAAAACCTGTGAAGAAATACTTTGAATCATACTTTACTATACAGAAGTGCTGTGCGTTACTCAACAATAAAACGAGCCTCAGGAATGAGTTCAAGGCGTTCCTTTGGAATTAATTTATTTGATTTTTCACAATATCCATAGGTTCCTTTTACGATTTTATTTAAAGCAATCTCAATATCTTCAAGTCTACTTTCAAATTGTTTCATCTCTGCTTCGAGTACAAGATGGTATTCCTGCTCACGAACATCCGTATCAACAGCTGCATTATCTATGGCATGATCAGGGTCAGAAAATGGATCATCCATCTTCATTTTTGCAATCTGTTCAAGAATCTTTATCTTTTCGTTCTGGAGTTTTTTTTCCTGCTGTATTAGAAATTGTTTTGTTAGATGATTTGCCATTTTTATTTGAAAAAATTTTAATCAAGGGAAAGCTCTTAATTATAGAGCTTCGATAATAGTATACGATATATATGCTTGTCGTCAAGAGAACAACACCTGATAACACCATATAGAGGTTTATATTACCTATCTTAACTGTCCCCTCTTTCAATGGATCTAAGAAAAAAAGTACGATGCTAGCATACCAACAAAAGAAAAAAAAAGCAAATCCTTTTTTAAGATGTTCACGACGAATTTTGTACAAAAATATCTGAACTAAATAAGCTCCCAAAAAGAAAATTATTGACTCATATAAAGGAGTCAAATGCCTCATACCATCAAAATTCACATATCTCAATGCAAGAATAAAGGTTGTCTTAGTACCAACCTCAACTCCTGCAAAAAAGCTTCCCAACTTTCCAAATGCAAGTGCTAATAATAACGGTCCGACAACATAATCTAAAGTCTCAATTATCTTAATTTTTCTCATCTGCAATAGGATAGTAAAAAATAAGATACCACCACTCAACATTCCAAAAAAAGAAATACCGGGATATCCATTAACAAATAGAATTTTAGCGAAATCCCAACCAAAATCACTAAAATGTGCAGTTACATAGACTGCTCTACCAATAATAAATGCGCCAATAAGAGATATTAGAGTAACATCAAATATGTCTTCTTCTTTGTGAGAAGTTAGTCGTACGTTTCTCCACAGAAGAAATAAAGCCCAAAAAAATGCCAAAACAAGAAATACGCCAAACGTATAAATTTTGATGAATTTTAGATCTAATAAAACTGGTAGCATATAGAATGTAATTGTACTTTGTTATAGTATAATATTCAAATGACTAAGCAACCCTTGAGAATTGGGCTCGACCTAGATGGTGTTATACTTTATAATCCCGCTCGTATCATACGCCCATTAATTGCACTAATCAAAAATCAACTCGGAATAAAAAAAACCAAATTCTACATTCCCAAAAAACCATGGGAAAAACAATTATGGCTCCTTTTTCATAAATCTAGTCTTTACGTCGCCCCGGGATTTAGAGATATTCAAAAACTTGCAGACAAAAAATTAGTAAAAGTTTATATCATTACTGCACGATATAGCTTTCTTAAAGATGATTTTGAAAAATGGATTAGCAAATCAAAAGCAGATACATTTGTTGAAGCGTATTTTCATAATACAAATGATGAACAACCACATATTTACAAAGAAAAAATGATACAATCACTCGACCTTGATTATTTTGTCGAAGACAATCTCGATATTGTCAGACATCTTACTTCACAGAACCAAAAAGGAAGAATAAAAACAAAATCATTATGGATTTATAATATTCTAGATAGAAAAGATGTGTTTGAAAATAAATTTCCAAGTTTGCGAAAAGCTATCCAACATATCTCAACGATACATAATCTGAATAAAAAAATAACATGAAGATACTTCTCTATTCATCATATTTTTATCCTTATATTTCTGGTCTTACAACCTATCCTCTTGTTGTTCTTGAACATCTGGGACAAAAACATGACGTAACAGTATTAACTTTTCCCTATTCTTCTTCGCATAAAAAACAAGAAATATATAATAATATTTCTATTCAAAGAATGCCATATATGTTTAAAATTTCCAAAGGATATATCTCGCCACAGAGCCTCATATTTTTTTTTAGAGAAATATTGAGATCAAATATTATTTTTCTCAACCTTCCCAATGCCGAGGGAATACCTCTCGCAATATTAGGCAAACTATTTAACAAAAAAATTGTTTCAATATATCATTGTCATGTATTCTTAGGAGAGACACCATTTGCAAAAATTATTAATAGCATCCTGAATTATTCTGTATTTCTTCAATTATTACTTTCAGATACTATCTTTTGTTATACAAGAGATTATGTAAATAGTATTCCTATGATGAAACAATTTGATAAGAAAATACAGTTTGGATATCCACCATTTCCTCCCCCGCCTGTTGATACTGAAAAATTATCATTCTTAAAAAAACGGAAGGGAAATGAAATATGGATAGGCTATGCAGGTAGAGTAGCACGTGAAAAAGGAATAGAATTTTTAATTGATGCAATTTCTAGCATAAACAATCCAAATATACGTTTTGTTTGCGCAGGACCCTATGGAAAAAACGTCGCAGGTGAGGAAAGATATTATATTGAAATCTTAAACCGTTTGAAAATTAGTAAATTAAAGTTTACATTTTTAGGATCAATGAAAGAAGGAAATCTTGGGGCTTACTATAAAGCTATTGATATCTTAATATTACCATCAACTAATCAAACAGAAGCATTTGGAATAGTTCAGATAGAAGCGCAACAACTTGGCACTCCTGTTATCGCAAGTAATCTTCCCGGAGTTAGAGAACCTATAAGAAAAACAGGAATGGGGATTATTGTTGAACCAAAAAGTGTAAATGATATTCAAAAAGCAATTACTGAAATATTAAAAAATAAAGATCAGTACTCTTCCATTGATCAAAGAAAAACAGCACAAGAAATTTTTAATCCATCTCACACATTACAACTATTTGATGATATACTAGCCTGATATATGAATAATTCTAAAGCATTACTTAACTTATATACAATCCCCTACCTTCGTGAACGACCCCTCTTTTTTTCATTTATTCGACCACAAGAAGCATATTTATTCCGCAAAAACAAAGAATATATAAAGGGACCTGTTCTCGATTTTGGATGTGGAGATGGCTTTTTTGCAAAGGTAGCATTTCAAAATAAACTTGATGTTGGTCTGGATGTATTAAATAGTCGAATTCTCGAAGCATATAAAAATAACATCTATGACGAGGTAAGAATGTATGATGGAACTACTATTCCCTTCAAAAATAATTCATTCCAATCTGTCGTATCAAATTGTGTGATGGAACACTTACCTGATCTAAATGGAAATCTAAAAGAAATTCATCGAATACTCAAACCGGGAGGATATTTGATCACATCTGTGATGACAAATAAATGGAACGAATATATGAGCGATAAAAAATTTATTGGAAAAAGTTATGCAAATTGGTTTCGTATGAATCAAGTTCATCTTAATTTATTGTCAGAAGAAGAATGGTCACAATCCTTTAAGAATGCTGGATTTAAGATCGCATCTATCACTGGGTATTTATCAAAGCGAACAACACAATATCTTGAGCTTTCACATTATATCTCTACCCCTTCACTTATTTCTCATAAGCTATTAAACAGATGGGTGCTTTTCCCCCGATTAGCTGAATTGTTAGGACTACCAAAATTTATTGTAGATAAACTTGACATTGATGTAGAGCCTCAAGATTCCTCTGCACTATTTTATGTATTGAAAAAGTAGACTGTAAAAAGTTAGTTCTTCTGTGCATACATATAACCTATATTTTGATTATATGGATCGTGTTTTGAATGAATAATATAACCTTTTTCTTTTAATATTTTTGCTATTTTTATATCTTCATCCGCAATTATATGATTGTGATATTCAATCGAAATTGAACGTATTTTTTTATATGCTGATAATGATAAATTTTGGAGTATTTCATATTCTCCACCTTCACAATCAAGTTTAAGTAAGTCAACATGATCTTTGATAACATCATCCAATTTCATACCTTTTACTGTAATTGATCTTTGAAAATTTTTATAATTATTAGTCGAATTTTGAGCATTTTTTTCATCCATAAATAGTTTATATTCAGGATCATTCCCTACAGCCGCTTCTATCGGTACTACATTTTTCAATTTATTTACTAAAATATTCTTTTTTAATAACTTAAATGATGCCTTTCCCGGCTCAAAAACAGTAACAATAGCCTCAGGAAATCTGTGAGCACAAAAAACACTAAAATCTCCTATTCCACCACCCACATCAATAATATATTTTGGATTTTTCAAATCATGAACCTTATAATCATCACGAAACATTGTTTCGTAAATAATGAGGAGCTCTATTATCTCCTTACAATATAATTTTATCCCGTTCTTAAATTCTAATACTATTTCCTTATTTACAAATAGATTTATACAATCAAAAGGATTTACTAACTCACACAACAGTACTCGAATAACCTTCAAATAATACGGAACTTTCTTATACATATGGATATACTAAAAATTATTTTTTCTTCATCACTATTACTTTTGGATGATCATATACTGTAAATGTTTCATCAGCTCCATCGGTATTAAATTCTATAGGAATACCAAGCCATTTTAGTGAAGGATATGATGTAAATTCTTTTTCTATAATAAACTGCTTTTTACCAGCAAATAGATCTTTATAAAATATAGACATCTGAGGAAATTTTTTTGGTGCTGATTGAATACTGGCCCATGCTCTATTTGATGACAAAATATAATACTGAGACTTATTAAAAATTCGTTCCATCTCAATATATTTTCCTGGCTCATCCATTCCAAACACGGGTACCTGTTCTCCAGTAACTATAATTCCTCTTGGATTTCTGACCTGCAAAGGCAACGGATCATCCCAATGTTCTGTGGCGATAAAAGTGTTTGTTGGAAATGTATCTACTATCCATTCGGATGCTTCAACACGACTGTTTCTATTAATATATATTGACATAAATGAGAGAGGCCACACCAGTAATGAGACAATACAAATTGTAAATATTGCAGGAAAATAATATTGATACTTTTTCTTCAATAATTCTAACAATCCACGTTCATTTTTGTGAAGACCTGCAAATAGATAAGTTGCTCCAATTCCTGCAAATATCGCAAAATAGGGATATAGTTGAAAAATATATCTCTGAGCTTTTACAAATTGCACTGATTGGTACGTATATAAAACTACGGACCAAATAACAAGCAAAATCAACTCGTAAGATCGTATGCGAAATGATATATACAAAATGCCTACTAAAATAAAAATAAAAAATGGAATTCCTACTCCATATAATGCTAAATTGGTTGTGATAAAAGTAATAGGTTTTGTGATCCATTGCACTGCTGGAGGAAACCATACTTCCGCATTATTCCATGAAGAAAGTTGCTTAACATTTTCCATAAATAATTTGTTTGGTGTAATTTGGAAAATATTTGAAGAATCAAAATAATAAGGACTTCCTAATCGTAATGCGATATATGACACAAGTCCAAACAAAATAATCAATATTATTATTCTTTGAAGTATCATTTTCGTATCAAATTTCCATCGTATAAGATCGGCTACTAGAACAAATCCTATTATAGGAATCATCAAGATTGCACTTATTTTTGAAGCAAGTGCAAGCCCAAAAAATATTCCAGAGAGTGGCACATTTATGATCTTTTTATGTATCGAATATCGTAACGCAAAATAAAATGATATAACCAATGAAGTATTCATAAATGTATCCACAGCAAAAAAATGTGAGAGTTGTATTGGAGTAACTGCTATTGCATATAAAAATGCACTCCAATACTTTAAAGAGGGATGATATGAATACTTTTTCTCTAATAACTTTACAATCCCATATATAAATATAACTACTAAAAGATCTAACAATGCGGAGAGAAACCGACCTTGCAACGTAAATCCATTATAGTTATCGTTTCCTGTTGATAAAGCTATCAACTTATTCATTATGAGAGGAAATGTACCATACACAAAAAAGGTATAATTCAAGTTTGCAGGATTTAGTGTAGAGACCGCTGGATCAAGATAATTTGATACTGTCGGAGGAACTTTCATTGCGTTACCTACCATGGTTAAAAACCGTTCATCGGGATGAAGATGAAAATTCTCATCCCAATTGAGATTAGTAAACCGAAACCATGTAGCAATAATCAAGATTAACCCCAACAAAATATATCCTTTTTTTTGCAAAGTTAAATATTTCATGTATTTACTATTATATATCACATGATTTTATTCTGCGTGAGTTTATACTAAAATAATTTGATTTATACCACAAATCTTCGTTTTACTTTATTCTTTACATCAACAAAGACCTGTCTAAGATCTTTTCCTTCAATTTTGATGACTTCAGACTTCCCTCTGTTTGGAAAAAGAGATAAAAATACCTGAAACAATTTGTTATTTTTTTCTTCTTTTACCACAATTTTTGCTCCAGCTAACCCAGGAATTTTTTTAATCATAACTGAAATTGAATTAAAAAATCCTCCTAGTACAGGACGATTCTCATTGGAGATATGTTTTGTAGTAAGTTCTACTGGTTTTGCAAGTCCATCTTTACGCAACATCTTTAGAAACTCTGTAGTCGTAACCACTATCAAAGGAATCCGTTTATGATCTACCACAATGACACTTCCAATTTTTTTATCAAGAATTAATCCAAGAGCCTCAGTCATGGTATTTTCAGGTGTTAATGTCAAGACATATGTCTTACATAAACGTTTAACCTGCAAACTTTGAAAGTGATCTTTTGTACCTTCTTTTTCTCCTCTTCTCTCTTTTGACTTAGGAGCTATCAGATAAGAAATGAGGTCATAATAGCTCAATACACCTTTTAAACGACCTTCTTTATCAACTACTACGAGTTTGGATAACTTTGATGATTTGAAAAGATTGAGCGCTTTTGACAATGAATCTTCTTCAAGTATTGTAACAACGCGCTGTTTGCTTTGAAGCAATTGATTTAACGGGATATTAAAAATTGGTGAGTCTCTAAAACTTGTAAGCAACCTACGAGCGGATATAATCCCTGCAAAAACTTCCTTGTCATCATAAACAGGTAGATAGTGTACCTTTGACTCAGTGAGCAACTGTGCGACTTTTCCAGCCTTGTAATTGAGATATACTTTTGGAGGATGTGTCATACAGTGCATGACTTTTGCATTACCCGGGTATGAAGTTTTTATTACAGAAAAATATGGATTTATTACTCCAAGGAATTGTTTTTCATCTGAAAAAACAAATGCAGCGTCATGAGAGGTGGTCAACTTTGACAAAGCAGAAGATAAATAATCATTAGGAGAGACTGTTAGAATATTGTCAGTTTTGATAATGTTTCTGACGATCATAGGTTTATATAATTTATAAATTAGAGCCTTCAGACCTATTCATATGTTACACAAACATTCGTGTATACCTATCGCAAGTCAATCAGCGAAAAGTATAACTTGTAATATACACTCATTATACACCTCATTCCATGAATACAAGCAGAGTTTTTCTTTTTAGATTTATAATACTATTTGACTGTAAATTATAAAAATCAATACTTATATAAAGTGGACTTTATAATAATGCTATGAAATACGTAGCAAAAATAGCGCACTATCATCTACAGTAAAATCAAATTCTGTCTCTCCTCCTTCACTATGTTGAGCTTGTTCTTCCAATTTTTGCAATGCACGCGCTTTCAAAACATCATACTGATTTTGGATCTCTGTTTCCACTCTGACCGCATCCCATTCTTCAGCCCTTCCCTTATCTTCTATAATGTGCGTCCAATAAGCAGGATTCCTAAGCCATGTTTTTACTGTTTTATCATAATATCCTAATACAAAACCATGTGGTATTACTTCTGGAGCTTCTCCAAACATATCACCACCTAAAGATGCAACCTCTTAATCAAACTTCAATATTCCCTGTCCTATTCCCGATGAGGGAGTTGGCGTAGAAGAGGGAGATGCAACAATCCCTCTTGATGTTGTGGTATTTGTAACACCAATTTTAAGATCAATGGTACCTCCTGTTGCATCACTTATTGTATCTGTAGATCTAGATGCGCTTAAATCAGGGCAAAATGAATGTACCCACCAACTATGCACTCCTTCAGGCAATGAACATGAACCATTCATAGCGGAATCTGTATTACATGATGAGGATGCTCCTTTTGCTATGTTAAAAGTCAACGAATGAGTTTTAATTCTATCGAGAATGATATCAGGCGCTCCACTTTTTTTTCCAGCTAATACTAATCGAAAGTAATAACTTTCTTGTGATTTTGATGTTGACCACTTAAATGTTACTTTATTATTTGATATGCTACTTGATATAGTTGGTTTTTGTGGATTTCCCGGTGTTTCACAGGCATAATTCCCTGATCCAGTGGTTGATATGGTTGTACCATTAGTTGAATTTGTTTGAGTATTTGTTTGAGTGGTTGTAGATTGCGAAGATGTGGTTTGTGCTGATGTTGGAGAGGTAGTATTCACGGGTGGTGGTGAAGGAATAGTGTATCCAGATGTTGGATTAGTATTAGTATTAGTATTAGTATTTGTATTATTTTGACCGCTAACTCCTTTACATGTTGGTCCTGTATATTTTGCAACTAAATTACTTCGGCATTTAGCTCCTACTGAATCTCCTAGTGGTTGGAGATCCATCTCGGTCGCTTGCATTGCTACTTTTATTTTTTCACATGTTGCAGAATCATACATTGTATTACATTGAATCACAGCCTGATCATACACATCATGAAGATTACCAGATGTATTGCCATATAGCCCCAAAGTAACTGTCATATATAACGTGTTATATGCTTTTTCTTTTCCTACTCCTTGCACTTCACAACCATTAAAACTTCCTCCCTCAGACATCAGATAAAAAGCTTTTGTTAGGACGGTATTATTATGGTGAATATAACAAAAATCGTTTTTTTTATCACAAATATTCAGATTTGTTGCACATTTGTAATTTGAAGAAAATAATCTGTCTGGTTGACTACCATTTTCAGGATGTACAAGATTACGAACACCAATATCTGGTACAGCGGTGTTTTCGCCAATAGTCCAATTATTATCAAACATCACTGCAGATATATCAGAAAATGATTCGTGCAAAGAACCCGGTTGATTTTCTGGATTAAAATTAGCAGTTGAATATGTTATTCCGTGCATCCATTCATGAGCAACCACATCAACTGCAACCATTCTGGGACAAAGATATATCATTCCATTAACAGAAAAAGCATTTGGACAACTTTCAAAATCAGATGGAATCTTTACTTTGCCGATTTGCGGAGCTCCCGCATCATCATATGAATTCCGATTAAATCGTTGAGAATAAAATAACATATTATCTTTTAGATAATTAAACATTGTGTCGACATCTGCATCACCCACTGCTGATTGACTTTCAGTTCGTTTATCATTACAAATTAATGTTTTATTGCTATTTGCACCTCCTGTATGACATCCATACTGCACCGTCCTATTCATCGTCAATGAAGTAACCCTATTTTGTGAATAAATCACTTTTCCATCTAATAGACTAATAAAATAGATGGTGTCAAAGAGTTTGGATGAATCATCGCCGACGATGTGTATCATTTGAACAACATGATTTGAAGAGTCCTCCGAGATCCCAAGCAATTTGAGATTCAATATTTGTTTAACACTCGATTTCACTATCGCACCTCCACCAATATTTTCCTTTTTCACTTCTTCAAGAGCTATCTGCTCTGCTTGTCCGGCTGTAACTGTAGCATCACTCATTGACATATTAGTCAGAAGTTTTGAGTCAAATCCAGCGATTTCACTTCCATTCGACACTGCAACATTAATATAACTCCCATTTACAGGAATATCATTTATTTTTTGCACATAATAAAAATGCTGGACGTCCAATTTTGGATTTATTTTTTTATAGGCTTCACCAGTATCTACCTGAGTAAAAAGTATGTTTTTTTCTATCCCTGAAGGAAAATGTTCCGGATTTTCTTTTACAACTTTTTGTATAAAATCCTTTGATGCTTCTTCACCTTTTTTATCAGACTGGTAGATAGCTTTTTTTGAACTGAAACGAGTGCTAATACTATTTTCTCCACGTTGAATTGAAGCATTAAACCGACTTAACTTGAGCGATTCAGTTGTGATGGGTTTATTATCTATTTTTTCTTTTGAAGAATTAAAAAAAAGAACAGAAACAACAATAAGTAATACTAATATAAGACCAAGGAGAACAAATGCTATTTTATTACTTCCTACTTGTTCCTGAGGAAGAGATTGGAAAGATAAATCTATGGAATCTTGCATATTTTAATTATGCATAATTCTTCTAAAACATACAAGCCCAGTTCTCAAAGAAAATGCTATAATATACCTTAATGAAATAATAAATAGCGTCATCTGTTGGTTATTCGTTATCTATGCCGAGGTGCTGGAACTGGTATACAGGCAAGTCTCAAAAACTTGTCCCGCTCTGCGGGATGAGGGTTCGATTCCCTCCCTCGGCACACACAATCTTACAATACGTTTACTGTTTGTAAGTTTTTATGAACTCTAGCCATTTCATGGTAGAGGGATAAGATATTATTAGTTCGATCATTTTTATTATGGATAATGAAACTATCAGTCCAATTAGTCCTCCAATTACTCAAGTAACTATTCCTTCAAACAATCAAGGAGATGCAAAGCTTAATGGCAAAGCAACAACGAGTTTAGTATTGGGAATTATTGGAATTATAGCTTGGCTTCTTCCTATTTTGGGTCTGCCTATCACGATAGTTGGTCTTATTTTTGGAATTAAAGGAACAAAATCTTTAAAACATGGCATAGCCACAGCTGGAATTGTGTTGAGCATTATTGGGTTAGTTCTAACTATTGCTAATGCATCAATCGGGGCATATATGGGAGCTACAGATCAACATCCAGTTGTTAATAAAATCTTAGAAATGCAAAATCAAGGTCAAAAAACAACTTCTAAAAAAAGTATGGAGTCAACTGGAAGTGATTTAAAAAGTAATATAATCAACGAAGCAATCAAATCAGCAAAAGAACAAATAACATTACCTTATAAAATTGATGAGCTCACAACTTTAGTTAATTTAACTGCTGAGTCTGGAGCAATTCGTTATCATTATATACTCTCTGGCGCAAATGTCGAAAAATTATCCGATGATATCTTGAAAAAAAGTTTGATAGCAGGTGTTTGTCAAAATAAACAGACAAAAAATTTCATAGATCAAGATATTAATATGGAATATTCATATACCATCAAAAATTCAACACAAAAATATTTCGTATCTGTCTCAAAATCAAATTGTAAATAATACGAATTATAAATCATAATGATCTGGTTGATAGTAGGATTTATCGTCATAATAGGATTTATAATCCTCGAGATTTTTACATCAAAAAAACTCTCCCCTATCCCCTACTTTCCCTCTAATCATAGAGATAAAAATCTTATATTTTCACATATTACTCTCAAAAATGATCAGATATTTATCGATGCAGGAGCGGGAGATGGTTGGATTATTTTTGAATCGGCTCATATAACATTTGAAAAAGGATTGAACACTGTTTTTGTCGCAATCGAAATCAATCCTATACTAATTGGTATCCTGCATATTAAAAGATTTTTTCACCCCAATCGCAAACAAATTATTATCTCCTCTCAAGATATGTTTTCCCTCGACTGGGATCAATATAAACAATATAAATATCATACTCTGTATGTATACATCTCTCCATGGTTTGTAGAACGAGTGATAAAAAAAGCACGAACAATATTATCTGATCTTTCTATCATCTCTTATTATTATCCTATACCCTACTTGAAAGATCAGGAAAAAAAGTATAAAGGAATACATGATTTATACACCTACAATCCCAAGAAATAATTAGTATCATTAAATATGCTTGAATTTGACTATTTCATTACCAATACAATTCGATTATTCTTTCCACACAACGCATTGTTTGATACGATATTTAGTTTTTTTTCTGGTCTTGGCTATTCTATTCCTTTATGGATTATTATCCTACTCTTTTTCATCATGTTTGAAGAAAAAAAACATAGGTTTTTTTTCTATTCATTTTTTATCAGTGTGATTGGATCTTTTGGTATATCACAATATATCTTAAAGTTCATATTTAAGCGTGTTCGACCTGAAGATATTTATCATTTCTGTACTACTGATTTTTCCTTTCCTTCAGGACATAGCACCGTAGCCTTTGCAGGAGCAAGCATAATCGCCTATTATGATCCAAAACGAAAATATTTGTATTATCTTTTTGCTCTTTGTGTGGCTATTTCTCGTATTTATCTCAGTTGTCATTATGTTTCAGATACGATTGCTGGAGCTATTATTGGATATCTTATAACACAACTAACTCTCTATTTTGTTGAAAAAAAACGATAAACTCACATCTTTTTTCTTCGCTGTTGTATTCTAATGACTTATAGTATATAATTCAGCATAGAGATTGAGTAGTAATCATCTATTTTTAGAAATATATCTATGATTTCACAATTTGTCGTACCATTACTAGGAATATTTAATTCACACCCTAAAATTAAGAAATACTGGTACATGGATATTAAGGATGAGAATTATCGCTTTGCAGTACGCGAATCTATTCATCGATGGCGTGAAGCAATCGCGTCAATGCTTGGTGTTTTTGCTGGTATTATCATCTATCTTTCTCCTGCTGAATATCGGATACAATCTGTGATGGTTGTGATGACTTTTTCTTTTATGATTCTTTGGATAAATCATTATATGGGCGCCAAAGTCCAAGCATATATGGACAAATGGCTCAATCTCCAATAAATTATCCCATTGACATACATATTTGTTATGTATATAATATATACTATTATTCATATAATCAAATTTTATAAAAATGTCGGAAGTATCACAACAAGGCGCCGTTCGAGGAATCTCCTTTCCCAGATCTGACAGTTCTGTAGCTTTAATAGGCAGAACTGATTCAAGACCTCCAATAGATCTAGTAACTCAAATTCAACGTAGATTCACCCAAACATTAGGAGTATTTGGACTAGCCTTAGTCTTAACAGCATGTGGTGCAACTGGCACATCCTCATCTGGTACTTGCCTATATCAAGCTGTGGATGAACATGGGTATGCATATGGTGATAGAATTGAAGATAATTCTGATGCCACAAGGCAGACCGATCCTCATACAGGAAGGACTTACATTTCTAACTGTGGCAAAACAGATAAAGGATATGTACAAGTAAGTGGACCTTAAGTCTTGTATCTAATAACTGTAAAATAAGATAATTTAATATACGAGACCAATATAAATTAATCCTCACTTTTTCATCTTTCATCATTTGTCTTTAATCCTTAGACTTTTGACCTTGCACTTCTGACTTTAGACCTTACTTGATAAACTTTCTTTTGACTTATTTTACAGCGAGTTTGTTTTATCCACGGAGAAAAATTTGACACGATCACCACGGAACATCATATCAATATCCCCTACTGCACCATTACGATGTTTTTGAATAGAAAGTTTCATCATACGTTTACTACTTTCAATCAAGTCATCGCTTTCCTCTTCCGCATAAATAAACATAACAACATCTGCATCCTGTTCAATAGATCCCGATTCGCGAAGATCCGAAAGTTGAGGTCTCTTCGTGCCTCGTTGTTCAACCATACGCGAAAGCTGGGAAAGCGCGAGGACAGGAATACGAAGTTCACGAGCTAAATTTTTCAATCCGAGTGAAATAAATGAAACTTCCTGAGTACGTGAATCAAATTTTCGTCCCGGATCAGCAAGCTGTAAATAATCAACGACTAAAAATTTCAAATTTTTTTCAGCTTTGAGTTTTCGTGCCTTACTTCTCATCTCAAGAATTGAAAGCCCCGGTGTGTCATCTATAAATATAGGAGCTGTCGAAAGATCACCCATTGCTTCAGTAAGCTTTTTATAATCATCATCATTCAATCTGCCTGTCTTGAGCTTCCATGCATCAATATCCGCATGTCCGACAAGAAGACGATCTACCAATTCTTCCTTACTCATTTCCAGAGAAAAAAATCCAACTGCTTGATTGTATTTTGTAGCTACATTAAGAGCAATATTGAGAGCAAACGTAGTCTTTCCTACTCCGGGACGTGCTGCAAGAATAAGCAAATTTGAATCCTGCATACCTGAAAGTTTTGTATCAAGATCTACAAAACCAGTAGGCAAACCGCGATATCCTGAACTATTTTTCATTGTTTGTTCAAGACGCTCAAAACTTTCTCCTAATATATCTTTTATTTCTATAAAATCCCGATGTAAATTGGATTGTGAGATTGAAAATATCTCAGACTCTGCCATATCAAGAAGCTGTTTGATATCTCCAGTATCATCAAAAGCTTTTTCGACTAATCGTGATGAAAGATCGATCAATCGTCTTTTGGCATAATGACCTTTTACAATCTGGCCATAATGTTCAATATTTGCCGAAGTAGGAACAGAATTTATTATCTCCGATAGATATGCCAATCCTCCCATATCTTTTACCTGACCATCTTTTTGCAACTGGTTTTTTAGCGTTACCACATCAATTGGCTGTTGAGCCTCAAAAAGCCTCAACATAGATTCATAGATATATTGATGTTGTAATGTATAAAAAAATTCTGGTCTGAGAAATTCAGAGACGAGATGAATCGCAGATGAATCAAGTAATATTGATCCGAGCACTGATCGTTCTGCATCGAGATCCTGTGGTGGAAGTTTAAGTGCTTTTGACATATATAGATTAAAAATGAAAAATTAAAGACGAAAGATTATGGTCCGCTCTATTTTTTCATTGTAATTAAACTGGCTGTTAGTATTTTTTTCAATTGAGTTTAATTATACAACTAAAGATTCTATTTCTTTATTATAGCTCTTTGAAGTTTCTATTTCTTCTAATAAACTTATCCAATATTTTGACTCCTTTGCACTTTTTAAGGATATATGGAAGAAATTTATGAAGTCCTTTTTGGTTGACGAACTTTGTGCTTCTCGAATATTTACACCTATTGATGTTGCACTTCTTCCAAGCTGATCAGTTATAATCCAATAAGCTCGATTATTAGATAAAGTTCCGATTAGACGCAATACTTGAACTGCAAAATCCTTCGATAGAATTCCCAATTCATCATTTTCCATAATCATCAATCTTTAATCTTTCTTCCTTCGTATTTAATCCTTAATTTTTAGTCTTTCATCCTTCGTCTTTAATCTCTTATGCTCCATACGACATCACCACAACCTTCATCTCATCTGTCAGATCTTCTGGTCTAAGTGTAAGTCGTGCAACTGGCTCTGTACCAACTACTCCCATTTTTTTTAAGAAGACATCTAATTCGTTTACATCAGCAAATTGTTTTTGATCAAGATCTTTATGATTATAATGCATTGGTATCACGATAGTTGGCTCTAGCTTCTTTATCACGTCTGATGCTTGCGTTGCATCGATGGTATATCGACCACCAACTGGTATCATAAGTACATCAATTGGACCGATTTCTTCTACTAACTTATCATCAACTATATGTCCGATATCTCCCATATGAAGGACTGTTATACCCTCCACTTCAAATTTATATATCACATTTTCCCCTCGTTCTTCTCCCTTTTTTGCATCATGATATGATGCATATCCAGTAATACGCACTCCTTTACATTCAAATTCTCCGGGCCAATCAATAACAAGTGGCTCTCCCGGAATATTTGAGAGAGAATCGTGATCAATATGATGATGTGAGATAGTTACCACGTCTGCTTCTGTTTTTGGAAAATGAATGCCGATTGACTTGTCAAATGGGTCTATTACAACCTTTGCATCCTTTGATTTAATTAAAAATGATGAATGACCTATATATTTGATATCCATATGGTTATAAAGAATAATTTATGAGCAGGATAAGAATAGCACAATTTATTCCCCAAAGCAATAAAAAATTATTCTGTATCAGACCGATATGTTAATGTCATAGTATACCGAAATGAAAATGTCATACCCCA